>NZ_KL370873.1:133931-144637 GCF_000702225.1 Bacteroides sp. Ga6A2
GCGGAATGTTCAATGATTGCTATAATCTGACAACACTTGATGTGAGCAAATTCAACACCTCTAATGTCACGACAATGTTTTGTATGTTCAGTAGTTGCGAAAGCCTTAAAAGCATTGATGTGAGAAACTTCGATACTTCCAAAGTAACTATAATGGACTTTATGTTCTCTGAGTGCAAAAGCCTGACAAAACTTGATGTAAGAAATTTCAATACATCAAAGGTAACTGGTATGAAATTAATGTTCTGTGACTGCATCTGTTTGACGGAACTTGATGTGAGCAATTTCAACACTTCTAATGTCACGACAATGTTATGTATGTTCAGTAGTTGCGAAAGCCTTAGAAGCATTAATGTGAGAAACTTCGATACTTCTAAAGTAACGGATATGAGTTGTTTGTTTTCGTATTGCGAAAGCCTTACAAGCATTGATGTTAGCAGATTTAATACTTCGAACGTAACGTATATGAGTTGTATGTTTGACGGCTGCAAAAACCTAAAAACAATTTACGTTGGAGATGGCTGGAACACAAGCAAGGTTGAAAACTCAGAAGATATGTTTGACGATTGCACCAACCTTGTTGGTGAAAAAGGAACAACATTCGATTCGGAAGTAATAGACATAACTCGCGCAAAAGTAGACGGCGGAAAGGAAAATCCCGGATATCTTACAACAAAAAAATAACATAGATTATGAAACATATTTTTACCATTCTACTAAGTATTATACTTTTGGGCACAAGCCCTGCGTGTGCATTGCAACAAGAAGCCTATGCGGTAATGTCGCCAGACGGCACAACGCTAACTTTCTATTACGACACAAAGAAAGCATTTCGCAAAGGAACAGCGTATGAGATAAATGCAGAAGACAGCATTCCTAAATGGTCGAAATTTGATGAATACTCAAATCCAAAGAATCCAAATTTTACGACAGTAATTTTTAACAATTCGTTTAAAAACGCTCGTCCTTTATCGTGCGCATATTGGTTTGCCGGCTTCAGTAGTCTGACAAAAATAGAAGGCATCAGCAATCTTAACACTACTAACGTAACGAATATGAGTTGGATGTTCGAAAGTTGCGAAAAACTAACTACACTTGACGTGAGCAAATTCAACACTTCTAATGTTACGAATATGAGTAGAATGTTCTATGGTTGCTATGAGCTGACAAACCTTGATGTCAGAAACTTCAATACCTCAAAAGTAACGGATATGAGTGGAATGTTCGAGTATTGCGAAAGGCTAACTACACTTGATGTAAGCAAATTCAATACTTCGAAAGTAACGAATATGAGTGGTATGTTCAATAGTTGCTATGCGCTGACAAACCTTGATGTAAGCAAATTCAATACTTCGAAAGTAACGAATATGTGTAGTATGTTCTGGCATTGCGAAAAACTAACTACACTTGACGTGAGCAAATTCAACACTTCTAATGTTACGAATATGAGAAACATGTTCCATGGTTGCGAAAAACTAACTACACTTGACGTGAGCAAATTCGACACTTCTAATGTTACGAATATGAGTGGAATGTTCGCTTATTGCGAAAGTCTAACTACACTTGATGTAAGCAAATTCAACACTTCGAAAGTAACGGATATGGGTGAAATGTTCTGGGTGTGTAAAAATCTAACTACACTTGATGTAAGCAACTTCGACACCTCGAAAGTTACGTATATGAGATTCATGTTCGAATATTGCGAAAGGCTGACAACACTTGATTTAAGCAAATTCAGCACCTCGAACGTAACGGATATGATACGTATGTTCTGTGATTGCAAAAACCTAAAAACAATTTACGTTGGAGATGGCTGGAACACAAGCAAGGTTGAAAACTCAGAACTTATGTTTTCCGATTGCACCAACCTTGTTGGTGAAAAAGGAACAACGTACAATTATAAAAAAAGAGACATAACTCGCGCAAAAATAGACGGCGGTAAGGAAAATCCCGGATATTTCACAGCTAAGAAATAACATAGATTATGAAACATTTTTTTACCATTCTACTAAGTATTATACTTTTGGGCACAAGCCCTATGTGCACTTTGGCACAAGAAGCCTACGCAATAATATCACCCGACAACAAAACGCTCACTTTTTATTACGACAACAAGAAAGCATCCCGACAGGGAACAGCGTTTGAGTTTGACAAAAACATTAGAGTTGATGAGGACGAGCCAGTTATGGCAATTGACTCTTATGGTATAGTCGCTGGTAACGGCATGATGGGATTCGAAAGCAAAAGACCACGTATTGAGATAATTACTACGGCTATTTTTGACAATTCGTTTAAGAACGCTCGTCCTACATCGTGTGCATATTGGTTTGCTGGATTTAAAAAACTAACAAAAATAAAAGGCATAGAAAATCTGAATACATCAAATGTAACAAATATGAGCGGAATGTTCTATCAATGTAATAGTCTTATAAGCCTCGACGTTAGCAGATTCAATACTTCGAAGGTTACGAATATGCGCGAAATGTTCTGTAATTGCGAAAGCCTTACAAGCATTGACGTTACCAACTTCAACACCTCTAAAGTAACGGATATGGAAAAAATGTTCTATGCTTGCGGAAAACTGACAAGTCTTGATTTGAGCAGATTCAACACCTCTAAAGTAACGAATATGTGCGAAATGTTCCATTACTGCAGAAGTCTTACAAGCCTTAACGTTAGCAAATTCAAGACTTCAAAGGTTACTGATATGAACTGTATGTTCGCCAGCTGTAATTGTTTGACAACACTTGATGTAAGCAAATTCGATACATCTAATGTTATGTATATGGACAATATGTTCATTAATTGCACGGAACTAAAAGAACTTAATATCGGCAGTTTCAATATATCTAATGTTGATAACATAAGCGGAATGTTCTGCAGTTGTAAAAATCTGACAAGCATTGATGTAAAAAACTTCGATACTTCGAAAGTAACGGATATGAGTAGTTTGTTTTCGTATTGCGAAAGCCTTACAAGCATTGATGTTAGCAGATTCAATACTTCGAACGTAACATATATGAGTTGGATGTTCCGTGGCTGCGAAAACCTAAAAACAATTTACGTTGGAAAAGGCTGGAACACAAGCAAGGTTAAAGACTCAGAAGATATGTTTAGAAATTGTATCAACCTTGTTGGTGGCAAAGGAACAAAGTTCAATCCGGAAGTAATAGACATAACTCGCGCAAAAGTAGACGGCGGAAAGGAAAATCCCGGATATCTCACAGCTAAGAAATAACATAGATTATGAAACATATTTTTACAATTCTACTAAGTATTATACTTTTGGGCACAAGCCCTATGTGCGCTTTGGCACAAGAAGCCTATGCAATAGTATCGCCTGACATGATGTCGCCAGACAAAACAACACTCACTTTTTATTACGACAACAAGAAAGCATCACGCAAAGGAACGGCGTATGAGATAGATGCAGAAGGTAGCATACCGAAATGGGTTAAATGGTTTAAACGTGGTGAAAACTCATATCCACTGAATCCAGACTTTAAGACTGTTGTTTTTGACGAGTCGTTTAAAGACGCTCGACCAGTATCGTGCAGATGTTGGTTTGCCGGTTTTTTTAATCTTACAAAAATAGAAGGTATCAGCAATCTTAATACCTCGAATGTAACCGACATGAGTCGGATGTTCGATGACTGCAATATGCTTACAACCATTGACGTTAGTAAATTCAACACTTCAAAGGTTACAGATATGTGCAAAATGTTCAATGGTTGCCGTGAACTGACAACACTTGATGTGAGAAACTTCGACACATCAAATGTAACAGATATGAGCAAAATGTTCTATGGTTGCTGTCTTCTGACAACACTTGATTTAAGTAATTTCAACACATCTAAAGTAACAAATATGAAAGATATGTTCTTGCAATGCCTATGTCTAGCAAACATTAATATGAGCAACTTCAACACCTCGAATGTAACAGATATAAGCGGAATGTTCTTTGATTGTGGCAAATTGACATACCTTGATGTTAGCAAATTCGACACTTCGAATGTAACAAATATGAACTATATGTTCTGGAATTGCAAAAGTCTGACAGAAATAGATTTGAATAACTTCGACACTTCGAAAGTAACGGATATGAACTGCACGTTCGAAAGCTGCAAAAACCTAAAAACAGTTTACGTTGGAAAAGGCTGGAACACAAGTAAGGTTGAAAAGTCAGAAGGAATGTTTAAAAATTGTACCAACCTTATTGGTGGCAAAGGAACAAAGTACAATCCGGAAGTAATAGACAAAACTCGCGCAAAAGTAGACGGCGGAAAGGCAAATCCCGGATATCTCACAGCTAAGAAATAACATAGATTATGAAACATATTTTTACAATTCTACTAAGTATTATACTTTTGGGCACAAACCCTGCGTGTACCCTGGAACAAGAAGCCTATGCGGTAATGTCGCCAGACAGTACAACGCTCACTTTCTATTACGACAACCAAAAAGCATCTCGACAAGGAACAGTTTATGAAATTGAGAAAGACATAGCTACTACTTTGGTTGTGCATACACAGCAGAAAGAAACAACGTACGAGATGAAAAAAAAGTACATCAATCCTAAATGGGTGAAACTTACAGAAGACTCATTACCTGATAACGAAAACTTTACGACAGTTGTTTTTGACAATTCGTTTAAGAACGCTCGCCCTGAATCGTGCAGATATTGGTTTGCCGGCTTTCGCAGTCTGACAAAAATAGAAGGCATCAGCAATCTTAACACATCGAATGTTACGAACATGTATGGAATGTTCTATAATTGTAAAAGTCTGACTAAACTTGATGTGAGGAACTTCGACACTTCAAAGGTAACGAATATGGGTGGAATGTTCTTTGATTGCATCTGTTTGACTGAACTTGATGTGAGCAATTTCAACACTTCAAAGGTAACAGATATGCATGGAATGTTCTTTGATTGCATCTGTTTGACTGAACTTGATGTGAGCAATTTCAACACCTCGAATGTTACGGATATGCTTGGCATGTTCTCTAATTGCGAAAATCTAACAAGCATCGACGTTAGTAGGTTCGACACCTCAAACGTAACTGATATGAGTTGGATGTTCGATGACTGTAAAAGTCTTACAAGCATCGATGTTAGCAACTTCAATACCTCAAAAGTAACTTATATGCATGGAATGTTCCGTGATTGCGAGATACTAAAAACGATTTACGTTGGAAAAGGCTGGAACACAAGCAAGATTGAAGACTCAGAAAATATGTTTGAAAATTGTATCAACCTTGTTGGTGGCAAAGGAACAAAGTTCAATCCGGAAGTAGCAGACATAACTCGCGCAAAAATAGACGGCGGAAAGGCTAATCCGGGATATTTTACGGCTAAAAAATAATTAGTTTTATGAAACATATTTTTACAAAGTTACTAAGTATTATACTTTTGGGCACAAGCCCTGTATGCGCTTTGGCACAAGAAACCTATGCAATAGTATCGCCAAACGACACAACGCTCACTTTTTATTACGACAACAAGAAAGCATCTCGACAAGGAACGGCGTATGAGTTTGACAAAAGAGTTGATGAGTACGACAAAAGCATTAGAGTTGATGAGGACGAGCCAACTATGGTAATTGACTCTTATGGTATAGTCGCTGATAACGGCATGATGGGATTAGAAAGCAGAAGACCACGTATTGAATTAATTACTACGGTTATTTTTGATGAGTCGTTTAAGAATGCTCGCCCTGTATCGTGCTCATATTGGTTTGGCGGATTTAGTAGTCTGACAAAAATAGAAGGCATCAACAATTTTAATACCTCGAATGTAACGGATATGCATGGTATGTTCTATGGGTGCTATAGTCTGACAACACTTGATGTTAGAAACTTCAACACTTCTAATGTAACGGATATGCATGAAATGTTCTTGAATTGCAAAAGTCTTACTAACCTTGATTTAAGAAACTTCAACACCTCGAATGTTACGAATATGCATGGCATGTTCTATGGGTGCTATAGCCTGTCAACACTTGATGTTAGAAACTTCAACACCTCGAATGTAACGGATATGCATGAAATGTTCTTAAATTGCAAAAGTCTTACTAACCTTGATTTAAGTAACTTCAACACTTCTAATGTAACGGATATGCATGGCATGTTCCTAAAGTGTAAAAGTCTGACAAATCTTGACGTTAGCAAATTCAACACTTCAAAAGTAAAATACATGAGAGATATGTTCAACGGTTGCAACAGTCTAACTAACATTGATTTGAGAAACTTCGACACTTCTAAAGTAACAAATATGGGAAACATATTCTTTGGTTGCAACAGTCTGACTAACCTTGATTTAAGAAACTTCAACACTTCTAATGTAACGAACATGGGAAACATGTTCATTGGTTGCGAAAGTCTGACTGAACTTGATTTGAGAAACTTCGACACTTCTAAAGTAACAAATATGAACAGAATGTTCGGGGAGTGCAAACATCTGACAACACTTGATGTCAGCAATTTCGACACATCGAACGTAACGACCATGTATTGCATGTTCAGTAGTTGCGAAAATCTGACAAGCATTGATGTTAGCAAATTCAACACATCGGACGTAAAGGATATGAGTTGGATGTTCGACAATTGCGAAAGCCTGACAACACTTGATGTTAGAAATTTCGACACATCGAACGTAACGACTATGAGTGGAATGTTCGGAGGGTGCAAAAGTATGACAAGCATTGATGTTTGCAATTTCGATACTAAAAATGTAACAGATATGGAGAAAATGTTCTGTGATTGCGAAAAACTAAAAAAAGTTTACGTTGGAGACGGCTGGGATATAAGCAAGGTTAGAAAGTCTGAAGGAATGTTTAAAAATTGCGCCAACCTTGTTGGTGGCAAAGGAACAACGTTCGATTCGGAAATAATAGATATAACTCGCGCAAAAATAGACGGCGGAAAGAAAAATCCCGGATATTTCACAGCTAAGAAATAACATTAATTATGAAACATATTTTTACAAATCTACTAAGTATTATACTTTTGGGTACAAACCAAGCGTGTGCATTGCAACAAGAAGCCTATGCAGTAATATCGCTCGACGGCACAACGCTAACTTTCTATTACGACAACAAGAAAGCATCCCGCAAAGGAACGGCGTATGAGATAAATGCAGAAGACAGCATTCCTAAATGGGTGAAATGTGTGAAAAGGGCGGAATTCCTAGATCCTGAGAATCCCAATTTTACGACAGTAGTTTTTGACGAGTCGTTTAAAGACGCTCGCCCTTTATCGTGTGCAAAATGGTTTGCTGGATTTAGAAGTCTGACAAAAATAGAAGGCATCAACAATCTTAACACTTCTAATGTAACGAATATGAGCGACATGTTCCTTGATTGCGAAAGTCTGACAAGCCTTGATTTGAGAAACTTCGACACCTCGAAAGTAACGGATATGAATTTGATGTTCTATAATTGCGAAAGTCTGACAAGCATTGATGTGAGAAATTTCGACACATCAAACGTAAAGGATATGAGCGGAATGTTCGGATGTTGCGACAATCTGACAAGCATCGACGTTAGCAGATTCGACACCTCAAAAGTAACCGATATGGCTATAATGTTCTTTGGTTGCGACAACCTGACAAGCATTGATGTTAGCAAATTCGACACCTCAAAAGTTACTAATATGAAAAGTATGTTCGAAGGTTGTGAAAGTCTGACAAGCCTTGATTTGAGAAACTTCAATACCTCGAATGTAACGAATATGGAGCATATGTTCGAAGGTTGCGAAAGTCTGACAAGCATAGATTTAAGCAATTTCGACACTTCGAAAGTTACGACTATGTATAAGATGTTCGTTGAGTGTAAAAGTCTGACGAAACTTGATTTGAGTAATTTCGACACATCAAACGTAACTAATATGAGTTTTATGTTCAATTTTTGCGAAAGTCTAACTAACCTTGATGTTAGAAACTTCAATACTTCAAAGGTAACAAGTATGTTTTGGATGTTCTTTGGTTGCGAAAGTCTGACGAAACTTGATGTGAACAAATTCGACACATCGAACGTAACGGATATGAATAGCATGTTCGACGCTTGCAAAAGTCTGACGAAACTTGATGTGAGCAAATTCGACACATCGAACGTAACTGATATGAGTCATATGTTCAATGGTTGCGAAAGTCTAGCAAGCCTTGATGTGAGAAACTTCAATACATCAAAGGTAACAGATATGAGCAATATGTTCTGTGACTGCATCAGTTTGACGGAACTTGATGTTAGCAATTTCGATACTTCAAAAGTAACAGATATGCAAAATATGTTCAGTTATTGCGAAAACCTAAAAACAATTTACGTTGGAAACGGCTGGAACACAAACAAGGTTGAAGACTCAAAAGAAATGTTTGCCAATTGTCCCAACCTTGTTGGCGGCAAAGGAACAAAGTTCAATCCGGAAGTAACAGACATAACTCGTGCAAAAGTAGACGGCGGAAAGGCAAATCCCGGCTATCTTACGGCTAAGAAATAACATTCAAATCCTTCAAAAAGAACTATTATGAATTTTAGATTTTTTTTCGTGATTGCAAGTTGTTTTGTTACGCTTTTGTGCAATGCACAAGTTCAGGTATCAACTAAACAGTTGGTTGGAACTAAGTGGGAAGTAGTAAAACGCAGGATAAGGAATAAAGAAGAAAAGCCTATACAAAAGAACACTGTTGAATTTAGTATGGACTCATATTGTGAAAGTATATCCATGTTAACAAGAAATGAGACCAAACATTTCGATAAGCCATACTATGTATCCGACACTGAACTTGCAGATAGTGTTTTTAACAGAAAGAATGTAGGCATAAATCTCAAAGGAAAATACATCATCGTATACAATAACAAAACAAAGAAGGCAACATGCCATACAATCGTTTCATTTAATGACGATGAGATGGTTCTATACCATAAAGCTGGCGAATATAAAATGGACTGCTACGTTACATACAAACGTGTAAAGTAGATTATACGCGAGTTCGGGATTTTATTCAATGCATTTCTTACTTTTATAACGTGTAATTTACTGATTTTATTAAAAAAAAGATATAATGCTGATTGTCTGTATATTATAGACGCTGGAAGCGTCTCCGCTTAATAACCGTAGGTTGGAACAACCTGCGGAAAAAAGACGTCATAGGTGGCAAGCACTCTGAAAGAGTGCCCCATCTGTTACTATGGGCGACCGCTTTCAGGGTCGATGATATTCTTGTCATTTCAGTCCGCAGATCCTACGGATGCTGCGGTTACTGAGAGGTGACGCTTTCAGCGTCATTCTGAATAATCACTTTATGATATAGCAGAATGGCATTTCTTACCCCGAACTCGCGTAATTTATAACACAAAGAAAGAGTAGTTCACCCAACACGATGGACTACTCTTTCTTTTGCCAAATCACATAATTATCGGCAGTAGAAAAAATACGACTTGCCGTATTCTTGCGCCCTTTCGGTAGCAAGCGAACGGAGGTCGAGTGCGGAAATTCGGTTTAAAACGAGAATTGTCAACTGTCAACTGTGAATTGTTAATTGTAATCACACTTCAACAATAAATGTTTTGAAAAGATCTTCATCTTCCTTACCGTCAACAAAACAGCAAACCTCTATTTTGTACTTTCTCTTTCCAACCTTCGTAACATCGCTTACACTTCTTGTAATATGCACATGGTCGTTTTCTCTTTCAAAATCTTCAGTTACACTTACTGATTTTATTTCCTTACCTGTTGAATATTCATAGAAATCGACGGATAAAGCCACGTTTTCTGCATATCCTATTAAGATATCATCTTCAGGATCTTCGTAAAAGCAAGGACCATTGATTTCTTTTTCAAGATTCAGATTTTTGTAGTCCATGTAATCAAACCGCTCTCCGCCACCAGTTGTAGCCCAAGTATAGATAAGATAATCCTTAGTCCACCGCACTCCAAAGCATGCCCATCCCGGCTCACATTCGGCAACAACCTTGCCAGACTGCAAATCGTACAAGGTTATAAGAAATGCCGGACTCTTATCTGGACGATGGTACACAAGCATCTTCTTGTTATCGGGCGAGACATAGAAATTCTCAATCAGCTCCCAGTTTTTGAAATGCGTTATCTGATTGTCACGCTCGTCGAAAATCTGCTGGCAGTACGACTTTCCGTCTATTCTGTATTTTGGCTCCCGTTTTTCGCAAGCAGAAAAAGCAAAAGCCAACAATATGGTTAAGAACAAATTTTTCATTTCTGATTCTTCGTTACGATGTTGTTTTTTCAGCGGTGGGAATTCTTGCGCCCCTTCGGTACAAGCAACCATAGGTCGAGCGCGGAAATTCAGCTGAACGGTAGTCATCCTATTCCTATTCTCAACCATTAGTCTACCCTTATAAACTCTTCCCCGTATCTTCTGGCTTGCTTGAATCTATCTTGAATCTACCTTCCTTCTTGCTTCCATCTTGCTACCTTCTTGCTACCTTCTTCCTACCTTCTTGCTACCTTCTTGCTACCCACCATTTTGTATTTACCAAAAGAATAATTTGCGTTATAATTGTCCTCCATAAGTCCTCAGCAATTATGAATTGTGAATTTTCAATTATGAATTCTTTGGCTACCATTTGAATTGCTTCCCCGTACCTTGGACGTACCTTGGACGTACCTTGGACGTACCTTGGACGTACCTTGGACGTACCTTGGACGTACCTTGGACGTACCTTGGACGTACCT
>NZ_KL370873.1:144647-185784 GCF_000702225.1 Bacteroides sp. Ga6A2
GACGTACCTTGGACGTACCTTGGACGTACCTTGGACGTACCTTGGACGTACCTTGGACGTACCTTGGACGTACCTTGGACGTACCTTGGACGTACGAACAATTTCTGACGAAATTGTTCGTTACGAGGCAAAGGAACAAAGTTCAATCCGGAAGTAACAGATAAAACACGTGCAAAAATAGACAGCGGAAAGGCTAATCCGGGATATTTTACGGCTAAAAAATAAAAACAATATCTCATTCTGAAATGATAAAACATTTTCAGAAACAAACATACAAAAAGCAGGTTTCCGCAAATGGTAATCTGCTTTTTGCGGCTAAAAAAAACTTATTTCTTGTATTACGAATTAAACACAAATATTTTATTTCCTGACATTTGCAAAGAGCGAGTCGAGAGCCTCGGTTCGGTGCATGTAGTCAAAGTTCTTGCCGCTGTGCTCTGCCGAGTGAGCCACCGGAACAGCGGCATCCCTCTTGCTGCAACCAACCGAAATGCCAGCCGCAAACACATCGGGATATCTGTTTACAATATCGAACACGCCTACCCCGCCGTCAGAAGTGCCGGTTATGTATATTCTGCTGGCATCGGCAATGCCGCTTGCAACGTAATCGTCGGCAATCTGCTTGATGTCGGCGGCATGGCCTGCCCAACTGTCAGCCTTGCTGCATACAGGCTCTACTACAACCGCCTTTATGCCTTTCTTGCCGAGATAGTTCTTTATAGAGTCGTTGGCCGATTCCCACATCAAGTGGTTGCCCTTTGTGTCGAGAATATTGTCGAGTTTGTGTTCCTTGCATCCGCCGTGCAGAAAGAACACGAGCAGAGCCTTGCCTTCCTTCTGCGGGTTAATGTCGGTAACACGGCAAGGAAGATTGTAGACGATGCTCTTTGGCTGGCTGTTGATACATAGCGAATCGGCAGCAGACAGGCTGTCGGATGCAGCCACAACCGTCTCGGCTGGCTTTTTGTCGCACGAGCTTACATATCTGCAAAATGCCGCAAAAAGGCAGATATAGCAGACGAGTTTCAATAAATTCTTCATCTCAAAAAATAATTCAGTTAATAATCAAGCTATTTTCTCTTATATTTGCAAGAAAATACATTACTGCGCATGGCATTGCTCTCGCAACAACATCGAAGAATGTATTTTCATAAGTGCAAATATACAAAATTTATAATATCAGCGCATAAAAAATTACAAATTAACGCATAATTTTGGTATTTCTTGACAAAAAGATAATTTATATTATATTTTTATTCATTTCTTAGGTTCGTTTCCTTCTGCAACTTTATCCATATTTTTTCAGTCGGGTGCATTATTATTACATTATCAACAAAAGGAAAAGATTTTCATGTTCTTTCGGCAACCGAAGCCGACAAAATAAGTAACTTTGCAGCCGACAATCAACAAAAAAACAATTCGGGGCAAAAGGAGAGCCTTTCGGGATAAAAAAATGACGACGACAACAATTCTTATGCTTGTCCTGTTCTGCATGGGAGCAAGCTTTGTACAAAGAGTTAGCGGATTCGGCTTCGGTATATTCATAATGACAATGCTTCCGCAACTAATGCCATCGTATGGCGAGGCAACGGCTCTGTCGGGAATGTTGGCTCTGATGCAGTCGCTTTTTGTGGCTGTAAGAATGAGGCGGCACATCTGCTGGAAAAGGCTCATTCCGATACTCACAACCTTCGTCATAGTATCGTACTTTGCCGTGATGTTCGTTTCGTCGATAAACGACGTGATGCTGAAAAGGATTCTGGGCGTAACGCTCATTGCGGTCAGCATCTACTTCTTCTTTTTCAGCCAGAAGATAAAGGTTAAGCCAACCGTTCCGACGCAAATTGGCATGGGAACAATATCGGGACTGATGGGCGGATTCTTTGCCATGCAAGGACCTCCGGCGGTGCTTTATTTTCTGTCGTCGGAGAAGACTAAGGAGGAGTACATTGGCATAAGTCAGGCATATTTCTTCATCGGCAACGTGATGATGACGGTCTTCCGCGCCAGCAACGGCTTTGTTACCGAGGCTGTGGGAGTGGCTTGGTGCTACGCCCTGCCGGCTGTCTTTGTGGGAACGTGGATTGGCACTCTGGTATTCAACCGTCTGCCAATAGATGTGCTTAAAAAGATAGTTTATGTTTATATTGCGATTAGCGGAATCATTGCTTTAAGTTGAAAATTAAAAATTGAAAGTTGAAAAAAACAGACTCTTTTCAACTTTCAATTTTCAACTTTCATTTATTTAACGTAAACCTTCTTTCCGCCAATAAGATAGATGCCCGACGGCAGATTGTCTGTAGCCTCATCGGCATCGACCTGTGAGCGGACTTTCACTCCGCCTACGGTAAAGACATCGACCTTCTTGCCAGCAGTCTCAGCCTCAACCTCAGAAACAGCGGTTGCTGCCGAATAAGTGAAATCCAGACCATATTCTGTACACAATATGACTTCCTTACCTTTTGAATAATAAAATGCCTGAACTATATACTTTCCCGAAGGCAGATTCTCGATAGAGAAATTAGCCTTACCTGTTGAACCTACGGCAATCTGGGCGTCTCTCGACTGCGATGTCACATAAGAGGCATCTTCAGCCCTAAAGATATTAGCCAGAATATTATTGTCGTACTTGTTCAAGCCTATATTCTTAGCCGAGATAGTAAAGTCGAAAGTGCTGCCGATGCTCTTTGTCACGGTAATTGTTCCCATAGACAGAGATACAGCATAGTCTGCCGAAATTGTAACAGAGCCAGTATAGACAACAGTCTCACACTTGCTGTCGAGAGCAATCTTAACGGTTTTCTTACCCGACGTTGTAGGCATGAAGTGGAACTCTACATCACCCGAGCAGTTTGCATCGACCATAGCCGTGTTTCCTGCCGACAAAACGTCATCAATAAACACATACAAGTCGCAAACATTTACTTTGCTGGTGTTTGTTATATTGGCTGTTATAGTGGTTGCTCCGTTGGCTCTGAGTTTGCCGCCATACTGCACGCTATTTACCTTGCAACTCATACCTGTTTCCGACGTGCTGTTTGAGGCTTTAAGCGTAAGCACAGTACCGTTCGAGATTACCGCAGTTATATCGCAAGCAACTCCGTTGTGGCAGAGAAGCCATTCCGAACTTCCGTATTGTCGGCTTATGCTCCTTATCGAATATGTTCCGTCAGACAAGCCGGCACCCATACTGAATGTAACAGGTATGGTATAATAATAATTATTCTCGAAACTGATATTCTTTGAACTGGTGTAGATATTCTTTACAAAAACACCGTCCTTGTACAAGGCCAGTCCATGCTCCAAGAGGAAGTCCTGCCCTGTCCAGTTTGCAAGTTGATACTCAACCTTTATATTCTTAAAATCGCTTGATTTTGACGAGCGGGTGAATACATTGCTGCCCTGAAGACTAATAGAATATGCCGTAGCCCTGAGAGCCTGACTGTTTACACCGTTTTTGTTAGGCTGCAATCCGCCAACAACATATTGCGACATCGTATATCCCTCGGAAGCAGAAGAGCCGCCTGTTCCCTGATTTTCGGGATTCATTACAGACAGTTTGAAATATCCGTCGGAAGAACCGTTCCAGCCCCAGTTAATGTGCCAGTATCCGTTGCCATCGTATCCGTCGCAAATAAAGGCGTGTCCATCACCGTTATACACGCCTCCGGCATAGTATAGCGGCCGTCCTTTGCTCAATTCGCCATAAAGCAGACTCTCCCACTCTGATGTTGTGTAGAAATCGCGAGAGGCATCGAAAGCCGTTGCCTCATCGTAGTTGAAATATTCTGTAAATGTTGAAGAGAAAACATTTGTGCCCGAAGCATTGGGCTGATAGTCCATCTCTACCGACTGACCGCAATATAGCATCAGTTTGGCAACGGCATTCTGCTGGGCAACTGTTGTTGTGCCAGCGTAACTGTTTGCCATGTTACTCCAGTCGAACGTAGTTGCGCTGAGGGCTGGCATCGAGATCTTTCTTGTCTTGGTTGTGTAGGCTGGCAGAGCCGACATGTTCTGCGGCCACTCGTGATATTTAAGAATCTGAGCCATCGCCGTTGCCACACATCCTGTAGGGCACGTCTGCTTCTCGCCGCTTACCTTTACCGACGGACAGAGATCGTTGAATGGCGAGTTCTGCCCCCACGTTGTCTTTACAAGCGGCTGTATGGCAGCCATCGACGCTGCACGCGTCTGCTTGCTAACGGCATCGATTTTGTTAGCCTCGACATACTCAATCTGACGTTTGTACTCATCGAGCCACGCCTTTAGGTTTGACGGCATATTGTCCTCGTCGAACGTTCCGCTGTCGGAATATCCAATCACGGCATCGGTGCGGTCGCTTCCGCTCACGATTACAAAGCCGCCATCGGTTGCATTGAAAGCGTAGTAAGGCTGCTCGTCTGACGTTTGTCGTGTAGTCTTGTTATCCTGACTCACCGACTTATTTCTCTGCTGCAAGAAAGCCTTTGCCTTTTGCAGAGCCTCGCTCTGACCTATGTTTTCTGCATTGGCCTCGCGACCGAGCAGAAGAGCGGCAATCAGTAGAAAAACATGTTTCATAAAAATTTACCTGAATTTATATAAAAAGCAATTATAGTTCGAGTTCAACCGGACAATGGTCGCTGCCCATTATCTGCGTATGTATCTTAGCCTCCTTAATTTTGTCGTTCAGCCGCTCGGATGTTACGAAGTAGTCTATGCGCCATCCCGCGTTCTTCTCGCGAGCGCGGAAGCGGTACGACCACCACGAATAAGTAACCTCGTCGGGATGCTTGAATCTGAACGTATCGGTAAAGCCCTTAGACAGCAGCGAGCCGAACTTCTCGCGCTCCTCGTCGGTGAAGCCGGCATTGCGTCGGTTTGTCTTCGGGTTCTTGATGTCAATCTCCTGATGAGCCACGTTCATATCGCCACACACGATTACGGGCTTCTGCGCATCGAGTTTCTTGAGATAGGCCTGAAAATCGTCCTCCCACCTCATGCGATAGTCGAGGCGTTTCAACTCGTCCTGACTGTTTGGCGTGTAGACGGTTACGAGAAAGAAGTCGGACATCTCGAGGGTTATTACGCGCCCCTCATGGTCGTGCTCGTCAATGCCTATGCCGTTGGTAACGCTAAGCGGCTTGTGCTTGGTGAAAATAGCCGTGCCGCTGTAGCCCTTCTTGTCGGCATAGTTGAAGAAGGCCTCGTAGCCCTCGGGACTGAAGTCGCACTGCCCTGCCTGCATCTTCGTTTCCTGAAGGCAGAAGAAATCGGCGTCGAGTTCCTTGAAAATATCTTCGAAGCCCTTTGTTATGCAGGCGCGAAGTCCGTTTACGTTCCACGAAATAAATTTCATACCGTTCTGATTGTTAGATTGTTACCATTGTAGCGCCGAAGCCGTACTGCTGAAAACTTGCATCTTGGAATGTGCAGCCCTTGTACTTGTGCTTCAGTTCCTTTTCTACGGCGCGACGGAGCACGCCCTCGCCCTTTCCGTGAATGAAGACGATTTTCTTGCCTTTCTGCTTCAGATGCTTGTCCATCGTCTCGCGGAACACCTTTAGCTGATATTCAAGAATCTCGCCGTTCGTCATGTTGGCAGTATTGTCGAGCAGCGAGTCGATGTGCAAGTCAACCTCAAGCGGAGCGTTCTTGTCCTCTTTCTTCTCGTGCTTAATCTTGTAGCCGTTGTCAGTCTCGGTTGTCTTCTTTGTAAGCAGAGCCTCCTTGATGTCGTCGGCATTGGCATATACGGTTTTCTGAATCACATCGTCCTTGACGATGTCGTAGATTAGGGCAGGCTCGGTAAAGAACATGCTCTCCTCGAACGTGTGCATCTTGTAGAAGTTCTGTAGGTTGATGCGCACCTGAACGGTTGCTGCCGGCTTAAGCATGAAGCTGCGGTCTTCCTTGTAGGCAACGAACTGAACAGCCACCTGACTCATCTCGTTCAGCTGCGCCAGTCCGAACTCCTCCATCTGTATCTTAGAGTTTGGCTCAAGAACGCCCTGCGAATGTAGTCGCCAGCTGTTACCCTCGCCGCACAGATATGTGTAGAAGATATAATAGTTGCAATCGTTAACTATATAAGCATCGAATGTGGTATTTGTAAGCATCTTGATGTCCTTCGGAACATAGGCAAGGAACACGTTTACCTTGTTGCCGTCCTTTCGCTCCTCAACGCGTCGCTTGTATGTTATCGGCTTGTCTATGTCTACCTCGTCGGTATCGACAGGCTCGGCAATCTTCGGTTTCTTGTCCTCGTCGAGCGTGTGAACCTTGGCAATATTGTATTCGTTTGTATCAACCACCACGCACTGCTTCACGGGCATCGGAATCTCGAATCCGTCTTCGTCCTCGACAAGGACGATGTCCTTGCCCTGAAATCCTGCCACTTTGCCTCCGCCCTTCTCGAGAAGGAAGCGCACTTTGTCTCCTATTTTCATATCAGTCTTGCTTTATAAAATACTTCTTGAATTCGTTCTCAAAATTGGGTGTGAACACGTCTTTTCCCAGATTCTCCTGAATCTCGTCGAGAGTCCAGAATCTGCCGCCGTCGAGCTCGTCCTTGCTCGGCTTTATCTCGCCGTCGTAAACGGTTTTGTGGACATATACGAGTTCCTTCTCGCGGGCAGACTGAAAGACGTACTTGTCCATCTTCTCGGGCTTGAAATCGGTTATGCCGAGTTCTTCGCGCACCTCGCGCTTCAGCGCATCCTCAACGCACTCGCCAAGGTCAATGTGTCCGCCGGTGGCAGTGTCCCACTTGTCGGGCTGGATGTCTTTCCACGACGGTCTGTGCTGAAGATACAGCTCGCCCTTGCTGTTAAAAACATGCAGATGCACAACGGGATGAAGCATCATGCTGCCGCCATGACATTCGCCTCGCGTAGCGGCACTTAGTATGTTTCCGTCTTCATCTACAACGGGAAACATCTCCTCTGAATTGTCTGTCATTTAAAATTATTTTATTTGCTGCAAAAGTATTTAAATTCTGTCACAACAACAAGCAGTTAAGAAATATTTCATTACTTTTGCACCCACGATTAATAACCAAAACAATTAAAGCACAAATTTATAATGAAGAAAAATTTAGGAACAGTCTGCATTCACGGCGGATGGAAGCCAACAAAGGGCGAGCCTCAGCAGTTGCCTATCTACCAGAGCACTACGTTCAAGTACGACACCAGCGACCAGATGGCACGCCTGTTCGACCTGAAGGATGAGGGCTACTTCTACACACGTCTTGCCAACCCTACAAACGACGCGGTGGCAAAGAAGATTGCTGCTCTTGAGGGCGGCGTGGGCGCAATGCTTACATCAAGCGGCCAGGCAGCCAACTTCTACGCTATATTCAACATCTGTCAGGCAGGCGACCACTTCATAACAAGCAACACTATCTACGGCGGAACATACAACCTGTTTGGCGTTACAATGAAGAAACTGGGCATTGAATGTACTTTTGTTGACCCTGAGTGGGACGACGAGCGCATCGAGAAGGAATTCCGCCCAAACACCAAGTGTTTCTTCGGCGAGACAATCTCTAACCCGGGCGGAAACGTGTTCGACATCGAGCGCTTTGCCAAGATGGCTCACAAGCACGGCGTTCCGCTGGTGGTAGACAATACTTTCGCAACACCTATCAACTGCCGTCCTTTTGAGTGGGGCTGCGACATCGTTACTCACTCAACAACAAAATACATGGACGGTCATGCCACTCAAGTGGGCGGCGCAATCGTCGACAGCGGTAACTTCGACTGGGAGAAGTATGCCGACAAGTTCCCGGGTCTGACAACTCCAGACGAGAGCTACCACGGTCTGACATACACAAAGGCTTTCGGCAAGATGGCTTACATGACCAAACTGGTTAGCCAGCTTATGCGCGACCTTGGCTCAATCCCTGCTCCGCAGAACTCATTCTTGCTGAATCTCGGTCTTGAGACTCTTCACCTGCGTATGCCTCGCCACTGCGAGAACGCACAGAAGGTGGCTGAATGGCTCGAGAAGAATCCGAAGGTTAACTGGGTTAACTACTGCGGACTGAAGAGCAACAAGAACCACGCTCTTGCCGAGAAGTACTTGCCAAACGGCTCATGCGGCGTTATTGCCTTCGGTCTGAAGGGCACTCGCGAGGATGCCATCAAGTTTATGGATAACCTCGACTTCATCAGCATCGTTACTCATGTTGCCGATGCCCGCACATGCGTTCTGCACCCAGCCAGCCACACTCACCGTCAGCTTAGCGACGAGCAGCTTATGGAGGCAGGCGTAGCACCAGACCTTATCCGTCTGTCGGTAGGTATTGAGGATGTAAACGACATCATTGCCGACCTTGAACAGGCAATGGCAAAAATGTAAATATCGGAGATATTACAACATAAGAAACTCCTCCTTTGCAGACGCTTTCTGCGAGGGAGGAGTTTTTTTGTTGAAAGTTGAAGGTTGAGAAATCTAAAACAATTCACAGTTGACTATGTCTCTTGAAAATTGCGAATCCTTTTAATTCACAATTGACAATGGACAATTGACAATATCTCTTGAAAATTGAAAATCCTTTTAATTGATATTTGACAATTGACAATGGGAACTTAGAGAGAATAGAAAGCCAGAAGGTAGCATTTTACAAGCCGCAACTTACGTTCAAGTATGCTTCAAATAAGCCGGAAGGTACGGGGTAGGAACGGGGTAGCTACGGGGAAGGTACGTTCAAGATACGTTCAAGGTTCGGGGTAGCAAGCCGAAAGGTTCGGGATTCCTTCGGTATTATTCAGACAGAATCGGCTCAAAAATCGCGTTTTTTGAGCCGATTCTTATTCACGGTTATAGAAATTCAACGCGAGGTCAGCACAAGTTTTTCATTATTTAACAAAAGAATACAATCCATTGACAATCGGTAGGCTTTCAAAAGCCACGTTGCCAAAATAGGAACATTATTGAACTTATACCGAATCGATGTAAATTCTACAATATCATTCTTTATAAAGATTATGTGCATTTTCCAAGAATTTGACAAAGTCATTTATGGCATAGGGTCTGATTTCCTTTTTTCCGTTCGACATATAACTAACAAATTCTATTTGTCTTAAACTATCACTAAATATTTTGGGAGCAACAAACATACATTGAGCAGTTCTGTCTTTCTGGAAATCTGTCAAATGACGCTCTATAGGCCAAACTTCCATCATTGTTTGTTGGCGTCCTGTTGCCATTGTAACTTCTACCAAAATGCCTTTTTGCTGCTCATAGCATTCTATATCCCCTTTATTTCCACCTGCTGTCGATGTTGGCAAACCTTCATCATCGCAACTATAATTAGGAAAAACATGAACATTTGGAATTTTCGACTTTATAGCTAAAGCCGTCAAAAATTCCAATCTGGTGGGAGCAGCAATCAACTTCAAAACAGAATCTTTGCTTGTTCCATTAGATGCAAGAATTGCTAATTCTTTCTTTATTGTTTCCCATGCATATTGATTGAGCCAATTTGTCAGTAACTTTTCTGCATTTGTTGCATTAACAGTTTTACTCTTTATTTGAATAAGATTTTTATCAAGCGTAGCAATATGATTAAAATATTCCCATTCTTCGGTAAAATGTGTATAATTAGCATATTGCTTTATGACATATTCAACTTTGTCTAACTCATTCTTATTTATATCAATAAAACGCCCAGCACCACGCAATGAAATCAAGCCTGTAATTCTCATCTTACGAATAAACTCATCAGGGTAATCAACAATTATTGATTTCGGGTCAAACTTTTTATATTTACCCTCCATTATCTCATCGACACATATATCAATTATGACTTCATCGCTCGGGGTATATCCAAAATCATCTCGTAATTTTACAATTCTATGATACAAAGTGTTGGCATCATTGTCTTTCCAAAATATCAATAACGGCAATTCGCGTCGAGAAATACCAGCACCATTTTGTTTTGGATCCGCATTTAACAACGTTATTGTTTGCAAAAGAAGAATCAATGGAATGTTATCATTCAAAACACGAACAAATGGGTTCTTTCGTTGTGATTTCGCCATCGCTTGCAAAAAAACTTGCTGCTCATATTCTGGTTGAACAAATTCATAAATAATCTCATTATCAGTAACATTTACATCTATTGATTTCAATAAATGTTCGCCCAATTCAGATATGACTATTAACTTTTGAGGTGCAAAATATGCAAATCCTAATTCTTTCGTCAAATCATAAATTGTGGCAAAACGCGAAGGAAAACCTTTTGCAAAACCAGCTTCTTTATGCTGTTGTGGATTGTGCTGAAGCATGTAATTAACCTCTTCGTCGGTTAAGATATATTCACTAAAAACTCCATTTGGAGTAGAAACCCACTTACTTTTCACCGATTCGCTCTGCTTCATCGGGCGATATAACCCATAACGTATTGTTTCGCCGACAATTTTAGTTGCCAAATTGTCGTCCAAAATTTGCCCTTTGAATTTTGCAAGTATATACAACATAAACTTTAAGCGTTCAGGATTACGCATCGTTGTTGTATAAAGCAATGGTTTATATTCAGGTTTTGCCATAATGTCAATAATTTGTAACTAAAACTTCCGTGAATGTTTTGTTGGTGTTATCATGATAACTGATATAATTACTCTTAATCGAATGAGAATGATAATTTTGCGACCAATCAAGAAACAACTGATTTTCCCTTCCCTTATAGCGAGTAACATTAGATATTGCAAAACGTATTCCTTTGTCATTCAACCCATTAAGCATTGACAACAAACGTTTCTCTGTTTCTTCATTCCAATATTTATTATACTCACTAAATGTTATCAAATAAGGAGGATCCAAATAAACCAAATCATTAGCACTAAGTTCAATACTATCGATAAATTTCTCAAAATCCAGATTGAACCATTGAGGCTTTTTTATAGTTGTCAATTTGAAATAGTCGTTCAACGCCTTTATTGTATTTTGATTCAAATCAACATTTCCAACAGGCAAATTAAAATCACCAGACCTATTGAATCGAATCATTCGGTTGAAACCATAAATCAACAACATATAAAGCATAAAAACACTTCGTTCTGAAGATTTGTTATAATCAGAGCGCATTCTTTCATAACCCAACTTATTAAACCTTGCATAATATGTCTTTACAAACTCCTTTTTTAGCTCACTAGGAACAATGTCTTTCTTATACGAACAAGAAAGACAATATTGTTCAACGATTGTATCAACTTGTTTGTAGAATTCTTGTCTATCCGATGCATATCCGCAAAGCATCTTATGTATTGCTATAATATTAGCATCAATATCATTCAGCAAAAATTCATCAGCCTCTACGTTCATAAACACAGAACCACCACCTACAAAAGGTTCGACGAAACGAGATATTTGTTTGGGAATATACTTTCCGATCTCTTCCATCAATTTATATTTATCACCTACATAGAAGAGAGGCGAACGCACTATTCCGTTTTTCATTGTCAACTTCGGTTATAAACAAATATTCTTTATGATCATCAAACTCTGTCTTTCCTGCATTGAATGGACTATGTGAATGTGAAAAGACCTTAGTCTTACCACATAAGGCAAGAACTTTCTCTATTTGCTCTAATTTGATTTTATTTTCAGAAGACGTACTTTTTGATTTATATGTATTGTTATATGACACAACAATATAACGAGTGTCAATATTTGCGACCAAATCAGTAAATTTCTCCAAAGCCTTTACTCGACAATAATCACTCATATTTTCTTCTTTGGGTTTACGAGCCTCACCTATCAATTGGGGCTTATCCCATTTTACCAAGACCTCATACAAATGATAAAAACGGCTATATTGACGAGAATTATAAGGCGGATCCAGATAAACCACATCCGTCTTTATTTTACGAGCAAGATGATTTGCATCATCTCTTTTTATCTCAACACCAGAATACGCTTGCGCTTCAATCGGACGCAATATCAACTTCTTAGGAGTAATTGCTTTCTTTATATATGCTTCATAATGTCCAATAGTATTGGAGATACGATCAATACTATAAATTAGTGATGCTAATAAGATACAATACTCCTTATAGGTCAGTGTAGACTTTATATCTTCTATTATTTCACGAATATGACCAATAATTTTAGCTGAGGTCATATCAAAATATCTATCTCCGTAATTTTCAGAAAAATAATTGTGTTTAATAACATTTGGATCAATGTTGTTAAACGCATCTAAATAACTGATTATTTTATCCTTATTCCACTTTGCATCATCGAAAAAAGCCGTATAAAGCACATTGTTGGAATAAAGGAAATCGTTTATTATTACAGAATCATATAATCCAACAGCCTTATTAGAAATCGAGCCTGTTCCTGCAAAAATATCACAAAAAGTATGAACTTCATGCGTTTCTTCTTGAATATGGTCGAAAATCCAATCGACTAATTTTGCTTTACAACCAATATACCTGCGACTCTCCAGTTTAAACGGTTTGCTATATATTACACTTCGCCACTGTGGAATTATACAATCACCATATTGTACAACAGCTTCACGCAACGTGTAATTTTCAAGTAAAGATTCTTGAAAATCATAATTTGCCATCTGACATTTACATTTCTGCGATTGCTTATCTTCAGGCTTGCGGACAACTCACGAAAGGGCACAAAATAAGCGCGGACGATAATCTTATCCACGCTTCGAGGCCCTAGGAATTGCCCGCAACAATTGATAAGTCTACGTCCACGCTATGCGCAGACGTTCGCAGACTTATTCGCAATTGTTGCATTTCAAAATTTCCTAGGTTTCGAAGCAATACCGAATAAATAGCAAACGCTATGATTAATAATATGTTAGTTATAAATTTATTTCTGTTTCTTAAAACAATTTTTAATTAGTAACATTATGCGTCTGTTTTTAAGCCAAGACGCAATGCGCAAAATTAAATATTTTTGCAAATAAAGGCAAACAAAAATCTACAAAATACTTCTTCGCCAACAAAAAAGCCTTCTTAACGAAGGCTTTTTCTATTTGCTCTCAGGAAAATACTCCTTGAAAGTTGTCTTTGTGCCGGCGCGCTCGGACTTTACTATGTGCTCTACAATACTGTTGGCATAGACTTCCAAATCGGTGTAGAAACGCTTCTTGTCGAGCGTGTAGGTCTTTGAGTTGTCCTCGCCCACCTTCAGACCGTTGCGCTGCTCCCACTCGTCGGGAATGCCGTCGCCGTCGGTATCGGGCATAGCATCGCCCTGTCTGAGCACAGGCCATCCGCCAACATCGTTCTGCGAGTCGATTAGTCCCGGAGTGTGATATTTATGTCCGTAGCCCGAAACTGTTCCGTTAAGCACATCGCCGCACACGCGAGCATCAACGGCATCGCGGCTCTTTGATGCGCCAGCCGTAGCCGCCACACGGTCGAGAGCCACGGAAGCAGAATGAAGAGTTATGAAGTTGAATTTCCGGAAGTCGAGCGTATCAGAAACGAGGCGTTTCTTTATCATATACTTCGATGCGAACTCGCCGAACGTACAGTTCTTGTCGGGGCGTACAAGATTGCCATCGACCTTTGCCACTGCGCCGTCAATCATGTTTCCGCTAAGATAGAAGCGTCCCGGAACGATGTCGTTGGCATCTTGGTGGTTGCAGTTGCTGCATTGGGTTGTAGGACTGAGCATGATGCCCGAATGACGGGTTGAATCGCGCGTGAATGTGCCGGGCTTGTAATAGTTGTTAATCATATTGAACGTCTTGATGCCGAAGCCCTTGCGGTTCTCTCCGCCATACGCGCTCATACCTCCCCAGTTGTAAACGACGTTGTTGACGCAGTCTACCGGACCGGCAAGAGTAGATACAAAACCGTGGTCGAACCGAGGGTTGCGCGAGTCGTGATGCGCTATAAGATTATGGTGGAACGATGCACAGTCGCCACCCCAGATGCCTCCGAAGCCGTGGCGACCTTTCTTGTGGCTCGAATTGCGCAGAGACTCGGACAAGATGCACCATTGCAGCGTGAAGAAGCGATTTCCGTAGAACGAGCCGCACTCGTCGGTGCTCCACGACATTGAGCAATGGTCTATGATGATGTTATTGTTGCTTTTCCACATACTGCAGGCGTTCATGGCATCGTTTTCGAAATGCTCTACCGACGGCTCTCCTTTCTTGTTGAAGTAAACCATGCCTTCGTCGCCCATTCGGCACCTTATGAAGCGCACAATAACGTTGCCCGCATCAATCTGAAGGGTGTAGTTCTTCAGGCAGATGCCATCGCCCGGAGCCGTCTGCCCCAGCACACTAACGTTAGGCTTTGTTATGCGCAGCGGACATTTCAGTTCGATAGTTCCGTCTACGTCGAAGACGATAGTACGCACCTCGTTCTTGCGCAGGGCATAGCGCAGCGAGCCTTTTATCGGCTCTTCGGTCTTGTGTTCCTTGCTGAACCGAGGGTCGGTGCAATAGTCCTCGAGGGTGGTAACGTGATAAACCTTTCCACCGCGTCCGCCGGTGGTGTATCGTCCGTATCCTTCGGCTCCCGGAAATGCAGGTGCCGAGGCAAACTGTGCTTTGAGCGATGCAAATGGCATCAAGGCAAGCAACAGCAGTTGTAGTTTGATGTTCATATTTTTTAGTGCATGTTTGTTTCTGGTGGCAAATGTATAAAATTGTGGCTGAAAAACCGAACGTTTTAGCAGACAAAAAATCCTCACCGCTTTTTGGGGCGATAAGGATTTCTGAAGAATTGCTTATAAATGTAGATGCAAAAAAATCGTTACTTTACGGTAGACAGGGCCTGCTTTATCTTTCGCAGATTGAGTGTTGTCTTGAAATGCTCATTAACCTTGTTGTAGTAAGCCTGTCTGTCGTTTACGTGCACTTCGATGGTTATGTCGGGCATTTTTTTGCCATTGTTCTTGGTAGCGTAATAAACCTCAATCACACGTTCCGGCTCGCTTACGCACTCAACTCGTTTCCAGCAGCCGTGTGCCTTGCGTGCAAAGCCATCTTCGGTGCAGCCCTCTACAAAAATGTCCTGTTCCGGGTCGTCGCAATAGATATTGTAGTTAACTATACATGCTTTTTCTTCCAAATCAACATCCTCATTTTCATCGCTCGAACAAGAAGAACAGACAGCTGCAAAAAGCAGCATTACAATGTTAAGAATAAAGATTCTTGTTTTCAAAAGTTTTAAGTTTTTCCACCTTCTAAATGCTTCAGGCATTGCAACTTGTTTTCAAATATCTGTCAAGTTCAGAAAAAAAGTGTTAAGTATTCCCTGTTTTTAAAAGATTATAAATCAGATTCATACGTTTAATTTCAAGCAATTCTTGTTTGTGTAGCGATTTTTTCGGCAACAAAATTACAAAGTTTTTCCCGAAAAACGATACAATTTGTAAACAACTTTTCTTTTATCCGACAAATATTTCGTTAAAAAAGACTATGCTGACTGATGTCTTTTTCTGACATTCAGCCGGCATAATCATCAAGAAATAAGCAATATAGCGTTTTCTATTTCTTCTTTTTATCTTCCTTTATCTTCTTTTCGCACTCGTCGATGTACTTCAGTTCGCTCTTTGCCATCTGGTCGTCTTTGTTGTACGACAGCACTTTGTTGAACATAGCCTTCGCCTCCTTATAGTTCTGTCGCTCGATAAGGCAATAGCCCTTTCGGCGGAGAAGGAAGAGGTAGAAGTCCTTGTCGCTGTCGTCATCGAATTTCTTTGGATTTTCGCCAAAGTTCCCCAAATGATAATTAATAAAATTCCATGCCAAGAAACTTTCAGAATTAACCAAATAGTTTATAAGTTCCATTTCGACCTTTATTAAATACTGAGGTTCAATAATTTTACTTGCAGAATTGAGATACTTAAAAGCACCACCCACTTTTGTTTCCATCAAATTGTAGCCGATAAGATATTTAATTTCTGATGCAAAGAAAAAATTATCCTCACTCATGTCATATTTACCCGACAGCATTTTACTTGTAATGATATTGTCGGCATTCTTCAGCAACACGTTAGCATCGAGTCTTTGATCTTTTTTACAAAGTTCAACAGCCTCATTGTACATTGCCTCGGGGTCGTCGTAGCTATACAGGTAAACACAACGTTCATCATCGGTAAATGTGCTGTCTGCCTTGGCATTGATTTTCTTGTTTACAGAATCAACAATTGCCGTTATCTCATCGTTAATCTTCTCAGGTTTTATATAATCGTATGTAACCAAAACATGTAAAATCACATTTTGCTCAAGCGAATCGACAATTAAAGACTGAGGATAATCGATTGTAAAATTACGGCAATAACTTTTTCCGTAAATTCCAACGGCTTTGTCGGCATGAATTATCACGTCGTGTCCGTTGCACTTCACGAGCATCGAATACGGACGCTTGTCGAAGCGGATATCCTTGTCCTCCTTGCGCTTTGGCTGCTTTACAGGAGCAAGTATGTCGTAGTCATTAATCTTTTTCCCATCGTCGATAACCGTAAGTTCGTCGCGTTTCAGAACACGCAAGTTTGAAAGACGAACCTTTTCAGACTCATCATTACCCAAAACGGCATCTATTAACCAACCTAATGTACGAACTGAATCCTTACAGCATCTTATTACACTATTTGATTCAAGTTCCATAATAAGCCACTCCTCGCGATTTCTGCGGCTATCTTCTTGTGCGTTCGCAATGTTTAGCACGCACACCAAATATATAAATGTAAATATCAGTTTTTTCATTTTTCCTCTTCTAATAGTTTTTCCAATTCGCCAGAGATTTTCTCCTTCTGTTGTATAAGTAAATCGAAGATTTTTCCTTCTTCGGCCGGAAGTTTCTTCTTTGCAACATCAATAACTTCCTTAGCCTTGTCTTCTTCCCCTCTTGTTGAATGAATTCGCCATTTTAACAGAGAATAATACACAACACCAGCAACATCCTCCTTTGTTTCGACTTTCGTATTGTCAAGAACAAACTTTTTATAGTTTTCCTCAAGGTCTGTAAACATCTCTATATCTGATGTTTTTGCAAGATTCAGACTATACAGCATATTGCAAGTCTTAAATTCACTATCTTTTTCGTAGAATATCTTGTTAAGTGATGCATAATAAGTGGCAGACAAGGCAAAATAATTTCTTGCCTCAATTAGACTTGGAATAACGATATTCAGAAATCTTTTGGACGTATCGTAATCTATCTGTCCCTTAAATAACATATCGTCAATATTATAGGCTATATTTCCGAATACAGCCAATGGCAAATAAGGGAATTTCTTACCGAAGAACAACACCGTACAAAAATCATCAAAAGCATCATTTTCCAAAGTAAGCAAATCATCGCGCAAGCCTTTATCAATCAAAGGTTTTCCGTCCTCTCCTTTTTGATTCAGCAGTTCCTTGAATTCAGTCATTCTTGCCATTATGCCATCGTCATCATACTGAAATACAGGAATGCTGAACGAAAACGAGCGCGCTACCTTATTATCATCCGGCTCCGCCATTCTCTCGAAAGTTGTAGGCGGATTCATGAGCGTTATCTTTTTGCATGGAATTACCTCATTCAAGCCGTCATCCTCCTCAACATTAACATAGATGTAGCCGTTGTTAATGCCCTCGCTCTTCTCCTTGCCCTCGGTGTCGCCGTTCTCGCGATAAGTAAGGATGTAGGTGTAACTGTTTGGCAGATACTCAGGCTTGCCCTCAGCATCGTTCTCGTAGGTTGGGTCGAGCAGATAGATTTCACCAATCTGCTTGATGTCGGTAATGTTGCTCTCAACCTTTCCGCCTTTTATCAACTTAACCGAACTGATGTCGTCAACATCGATGTCATATAATCGGGTTACCATGTAAGCAAGGTTGTAATAATACCGCTTGCTAAGTTCTTCGGCTTTTAAGGTAGTGCAAAGACTTAGCAGAATTAAAAAGATAACACTTTTTATCTTGTACATTTTTATTAAAATTAAAATTATTGCAGTTTATTGAAATATACGGCTCGGAGCAACGCAAAGATGCCTGCCCCAAGCCGCTGTTTTTTTTAAGGAATCAGCAGAGAGCTGTCGCCATAGCTCAGGAAACGGAAGTCGTTGGCAAGGGCATAGTCGTAAATCTTATGCCAGTCGCCCTTTACGAATGCCGAGACGAGCAGAAGCAGCGTGCTCTGCGGCTGATGGAAGTTTGTTACGAGCATCTTTACTATCTTGTAGTCGTAGCCGGGAGCAATGATAATCTGCGTGCTTGTGTGCAGCGCATCGAGCGCATTGCGGTCAAGATAGTCCTTGATATTCTGCAACGCCTGCTTTGCCGATATTGGGTTCGGCTCGCTGTCGGCATACTCGTAAGGCATCCACTGGCGCACGTGCAGGTCGTTTTCCGACGCATCGGGGTTGCTCTGTAGCGTTACGCCAATGTAGTAGAGGCTTTCGAGGGTGCGCACGCTTGTCGTTCCAACGGCAATGGCGCTGGCATCGTGTGCAAGAAGCCGCTCAATGGTGTGCTTTGTAACGAAGATATATTCGGAGTGCATCTCGTGCCCCTCAATCTCCTCGCTCTTAACGGGCTTGAATGTGCCTGCGCCGACGTGCAGCGTAACTTCCTCGCGCTCAATGCCGTGGGCATCTATATCTTTCAGAACCTTGTCGGTAAAGTGCAGTCCGGCTGTTGGGGCAGCCACGCTTCCCTTTATCTTTGAGTAGACGGTCTGATAAGTCTTCTTGTCGCTCTCCTCGGTCTTTCGGTTAAGATATGGCGGAATAGGCAGTTCGCCCACGCCTTCGAGAATGTCGGCAAAGGTTATGCTGTCGTCGTTCCAGTCGAAGTCAATCCAATGGCTTGTGCCGTGCATCTCGCCTCGCGTGGCAGTCAGCACAATTTTTTTGCCTTTCACGTCAATCTCCTTGCGCAGAGAGCCTTCCTTCCACTTCTTCAGGTTTCCGACGAGGCAGAGCCATGCGCAATGCTTTGTCTGCTGAAAATTCAGCACATAGTCGTTGGGCTGTATCGGTTCGAGGCAGAACACCTCGATGAGCGCGCCCGTTTCTTTGTTAAAGTGCAGTCGTGCCTGAATAACCTTAGTATTGTTGTAAACCATCAGCGCGCCTTTTGGCAGATAGTTGGGAAGGTTGTAAAATATGTCGTGGCTCACCGCTCCCTTGTTGTATACGAGCAGCTTTGAGTGGTCGCGTTCGGCAAGCGGGAACTTGGCTATCCTCTCGTCAGGCAGCGGATAGTTGTATTCCGCAATCTGAATATGTTTTGTTTTCTCTTCAATCATCAGTTTTTGAAACTATGGATAGGTGCAGGGATTCGTCCGCCGCGGTTTACGAATACCGAGCAGTCGAAACGATTTACCGGCATTATCGGCGCATGTCCGAGCAGACCGCCAAAGTCTACCTCCTCGCCAACGCCCTTGCCTATCACAGGAATTATACGTACTGCCGTTGTCTTCTGGTTAATCATACCGATGGCAGCCTCGTCGGCAATGATTCCGCTAATTGTTGTGGCTGGCGTGTCGCCCGGAATGGCTATCATGTCGAGTCCTACCGAGCATACGCACGTCATGGCTTCGAGCTTCTCGATGGTAAGCGCGCCAGCCTCAACGGCATCAATCATGCCTTGGTCTTCGCTCACAGGGATGAACGCGCCACTCAGTCCGCCAACATACGACGATGCCATCACTCCGCCCTTCTTTACCTGGTCGTTGAGCAGGGCGAGGGCTGCCGTTGTACCCGGCGCGCCGGCATGTTCAAGACCGATGGCTTTGAGGATATCGGCAACGCTGTCGCCCACCGCCGGAGTTGGCGCAAGCGAGAGATCGATGATGCCGAACGGAACACCCAGACGGCGCGATGCCTCCTGAGCCACGAGCTGACCCACGCGTGTAATCTTGAAGGCTGTCTTCTTGATTGTCTCGCAAAGCACCTCGAAGTTGGCATCCTTTATCTGCTCCAGAGCGTACTTAACCACTCCCGGACCGCTAACGCCCACGTTGATAATAGCCTCAGCCTCAGACACTCCGTGGAATGCTCCAGCCATAAACGGATTATCGTCGGGCGCGTTGCACAGAACAACAAGTTTGGCGCATCCCAGCGAGTCGTTCTCCTTGGTGCGCTCGGCTGTAGCCTTCACAATCTCGCCCATTATCTTTACGGCATCCATGTTTATGCCTGTCTTTGTAGAGCCTACGTTTACAGAGCAGCAGATGCGCTCGGTACGTGCCATAGCCTCGGGAATGGAGCGCATAAACAGTTCGTCGCTCTTAGTCATTCCCTTTGCCACGATAGCCGAATATCCGCCAAGGAAGTTAACGCCCATATCCTTAGCCACCTCGTCGAGCGTTACGGCAATCTGCACATAGTCCTCGGGAGAATGGCAGGCGCTTGCTCCTACAATGGCAATAGGTGTAATGGAGATTCGCTTGTTTACAATAGGAATGCCGTACTCGCGCGATATAGCCTCGCCAGTTGCCACAAGGTCTTTGGCAAGCGATGTTATCTTGGCTCTGATGTTACGGCAGAGTTTTTCGAGATTGGTGTCGCAGCAGTCAAGCAGACTGATTCCCATGGTGATGGTTCGGACATCGAGATTCTCGTGCTCAATCATCGCGTTGGTTTCTGCAACTTCGTATATATTTATCATATTTTCGCTGTTTTTTTTGAGCAATTATCAGATGCGGTGCATCTTGTTGAAAATCTCCTCGCGCTGGCACTTGATGATTACACCGAGTTCCTCGCCAATCTTGTTGAGGTCGGTAGAAATCTCGTCGTGAACCTTTTCAGACTTCTGCATGTCTACAATCATCATCATGTTGAAATAGCCTTGCACGATAGTCTGTGAAATATCTAAAATATTAACCTTATTTTCAGCAAGATAAGTACATACCTTAGCAATGATACCAACGGTATCTTTACCGACAACAGTAATAATAGTTTTATCCATCGTAATGCAATTAAAAATTGTTGCAAAGATACAACAAAAGAATTGAATAATATTTAAACTGTATGCGATAATAGCCTCCGCCCCAGTTTTTATTTTCGGGTGAATGGTTTCCGGGTTGCCTATTTTTCGTATTTTTCAGAAAAAGGGTTTTATGAAAATAATTCTACAATCAATCGAAATTGTGCCAAATCATTATCTTCTGTTCTGCCGAAAGTTTTTGACAGAGGCATTCGGGTTTCATTCGGGATGCCTTCGGGATTTGCTCCCTACATTTTTCACATTCGGCTAAACCAAGACAGAAATCTGCATTACAATCTTTTTTGATTTTTTGTAATAATATCCAAAAAAACAATATATTTGCAAATAATTAAAAAAACATCAAATACACAAATAAATTGTTCAAGTTTAACTGCTACTGAAAAATGAAAAAATTATTTCTGATACTTACAGTATTCTGCGGTTCGGTAAACATAAGCGCACAGAAAAATCTGTTCGAATACAAAAACGGCAACATTCAGCCATCCGAACAATTGTACATGTATGCCGCAGAATCGGTTTACGGCAAGATTGATGAGGCTATACAGCATCCAGCCGTGAAATATCCGTTCTGGATAGATAAGGAGATTACTCACAATTCAGCAGACTACAAGATGATTGACTCAACAAGCATCACTACAGATGATTGTTATTTGTACGAGGTAAAGTTTTTTCAGCACAAAAATGAGGACGTTGAATCATTTGAAGGCGGAAAGATTTTCACACGATTAAATATAGACTGCAAAGTTCCAATCAGAGGAAACAACGGCAAGGTAACATACAAGACAGACGTTGAGCCTTTTGTATTCTACAACGATAACTTGTGGTTTCAGTTCAACTATTTTGGTTTTGGAGCATACACCACAAACACGAACTACGACAATAGATTTGCAAAAGATATTTGCAGAAAGATTAAGTTGTCGAAAGACTGTTACGCCATAGCATTGCGTGGGCAGCGCGATGCCATAAACGGACCGGGCTTAACGATTTTCGTTCTTTACAAAGGAAAAGCCCAACTTGTTTATCTTAATTATGCCATCGACATCAACGAAATAAAGGAAGAGGGCGACAAGACAACCTTCGTTCTTCAAACTCCAAAATACGACGACAATGGCAAAATCATTCCTGTAATATCGAAAATGACATTCGCAAACGGAATGATTTCCTTGGAAGAATGAATAAACAAGGATTGTTGGGCATGAATAAATTCACAGATTAACAAAAGAAGCCATTTCCTAATCTCACATTCGAGTTAGGAAATGGCTTCTTTGTTTCTTCGGAAACATACACTTTTTGCAAAGGAATCAGACTTTTACAACAATATCCATTTCCAAATTGGTATTATCTCGATTTTAAGTCCTTGGTATTCCACAATTTCCTCCGTATTTTTGGTGATAACCAAAGCCCGGTTTAGAGGAATAAATTTGTTGAGGGATGCCAACGCTTTTAATTCACGTTCCCTTGTTTCGCTGTCATCGACGCTGTAGGACACTTGAACGCCGATTTTTTCGTCTGGCACAAAAAAATCAACCTCGATGTTTTTGTTGTAATAATACAATCCGCTGCCGAAATTCTTATATAAAAATATTGCACAAATATTCTCCAAAAGAGCCGTTTCGGGGTTGGTCAAAAACAAGTTTAAAAGTCCATTGTCAACAAAATAATGTTTCTTAGTTGTCTGTTTTTCAACAAACTTATCAGCATAATTCTCTATAGAAAATAAAATACATGCATCTTTTAAATACTGTACAAAATTGGTGACAGTTGTAGCATTGATATTTATCCCGGTCGCCTTAATAAGATTTGTAAGTCGGTTGTAAGATGTTGGCTGCATTACACAAGCGGCAAGGCGTTTTACCGTTATTCGAAGAGCATCCTCACTTCTTACTCCATTGCGCACCACAATATCGCTGAAAAATATTTTGTTATAAATATTTGTCAGCCAGAGCCTTTTTGCTTTTATGTTCAACAATTCAGGGAATCCGCCGAAATAAAAATACTCCTCAAACACCCGAGCCACAGTTCCCTGAGTTTTTGAAAACTGCCAATTCTTTTCCAATTTAACATTCTTTGCTTTCAGAAACTCTGCAAATGAAAACGGATAAACCGCTACGTCCCAATATCTTCCGCCCAAGGTCGTTTGTATGTCGCGGCTCAGCATTTTTGCATTGCTGCCTGTGATATATACAGTATATTTTTCGTTGGCAAGGCGACGGGCAAAATGTTCCCATCCGTCTATATTCTGAATTTCGTCGAGAAACAATACAGGTTTCAGGTCGGTTAAAAGCCGATGTGCCTGCAAAATTATATCAAGTTCGCTCGACTTTATTTCGTTGATACGCTCGTCGTCGAAACTGATATAAACGATTTGGTCGATGTCGTAACCGGCTTTTAACAATTGTTTTGCCCTTTGATAAAGCATATACGATTTTCCTGCTTGACGAACACCAACAAACACATAGTTTCCGTTGTCCTCAAACTCAAAAGGGCGTTCGACCAACTCAACTGACTGTACAAGTTGCTGATTTTCAACGATAATATTTCTTACTAGCTCTTTATTCATATCAAGATTTATTTTTGCAAATATACAAAAGTTTCTTGCATACAAGATACTTTCGTGTTGTTTTTATCTTGCATACAAGATACTTTTAGGTCGTTTTTATCTTACATACAAGATATTTTTCTGACATTTTGCAACAATCAGACTATGATACAACGAAAAAAGCCTCACTCCTCACGGAGTAGAGGCTTTCTTAGTAAAATCAATAAATAACGACATTCACTGTCTCACAACATTCCTGTCGCCACATCTTAATACTAATACTACCAACCTACGAATTTATAGTAATTTGATATACTATTTTCCATCTTTCTTAACACTATATTTTTTAACACACTATTTTCGGTCGGTTCTGAAAGGCACCATCGGCAGGCCGCGAGTGTTTGCCATGTTACCTACGCAGAAGTCGTGGAAGCAATATCGCACCGCCGTTGGGTTCTTTATTCCGTTTGCACTTACGATTAACTGACGCTTGTTCTGCTCAACCTCAACGTCGGCCTTTACAAAGTCCTTTCCGTTCTCCGAAATCTCGAAGCCCTTTATGTCGGTAAGACGGTTGAATCCGTCGTGAGCATAGTCGAACGAGAGGATAATCTTATCGTCCTTCTTCTCCATCGACTTGTATTCAGGACCGTAGCACTCTATCGTCGTATATCCGTAAGTCTTGTTCAGAGCCATGAAAGCGAGTCGCTGCCCCACCTTCTGTTTCTGGCAAGGATGAATCTGATTGAGTTCATACTCGTAAGCAAGGTCGTTGATGCTTATCATTCCGCAGTTTGGCACTTTTTTCTGAGTAAAATACTGCGCCTCGCGAATTAGTGCGCCCTCGTCCTTTCCGCCATAGTTGTATGGCGCAACCTCAACATAATAGAACGGCAAATCGCCTTGTCCGAACTCCTTGCGGAAGTTGGTTATCATGGTGGCGAAGCGGTCGGTATAAGTGTCGTGCTTGCCTACGTTGCTGCATCCCTGATACCAGATGAAGCCCCTTACGGTATAGCCCAGCAGAGGATGAAGCATTCCGTTGTACATAATCATAGGGCGGAGATACTGCTGAGATTCCTTCTTTATCTCCTCCTCGGTTGTAGCCACGTCGGGATACTGCTCAAGGATATGCTTCGGAGTCCAGCCCTCTACCTTCGAGCCGCCCCAACTGCAATTTATCAATCCAACAGGCACGTTTAGCACCTCTTGCAGATTGCGTATGAAGAAATATCCTGTTGCGCTGAACCACGGTGCGTTGAAAGGGTCGCACTCCTTCCACTCGCCAGCCACGGTGTCCTGAGGCTCGTAAGCCTCAACCTTCGGTATTGTTGCCATGCGGAGTTTTCCTTTGTATTTCGCGCTGCCCAGAATCTCGGCGTTGCCGTTCTCTACGGGGCAGTTCCAGAAGCCGTTCAGAGGCATCTCCATGTTGCTCTGTCCGCTGCCAAACCACACCTCGCCTATCAGCACGTTGCCGAGCGTTACGGGCTGTCCGTCGGAAATGGTTATCTGCTGAGGCTCGAAACTGCCCTGTGGAGTGGCAATCTGCGCCTTCCATCTGCCCGACTTGCTGTCGGCTGTAACAACAACTTTCTGTTTCTTGTCCCACGATGTGGTGATGGTTACTTTTGCGCCTTTGTCCGCCCATCCCCAAATGTTGGCATTGGCATTCTGCTGAAGCATCATGTCGTTACCGAAAATCTGTGGCAGCCTTACCTTTGCCGATGCGCTGGTAAGCATTGCCGCTACCGTTAAGGTATATAATAGTCTTTTCATTTTTTCAGAATCTTTCAATTATTTCCAGACACATACGGCTGTTGTGATAAGGACATTTCCAGAAGCCCGCCTTGTCGTCCTTTCTGTTTATGTTACCTTCGGGGTCGCGACTCCAGAACCACTCGCCGCCGTCGTTGTCTATCAGATTATCTTTAATGTAAGTCCAGCATCTGTCAGCCTTTTCGAGGGCTTCCTTGTCGCCGAAATGCTGATAAAGGTTAGCAAAGCCAACCACCGTCTCGGCCTGAACCCACCAATGGCGGTCTACGTCGATATAGCCCGTATCGAGGTTAGCCTCGTGAACCATGCTTCCGTCGGCGTTCAAGCCTTTCTCGCTGGCTTTGGCTACCATCTTTACAACATCCTCTACCTTAGCAAGAAGTTGCTTGTCGCCAAGCACCAGAGCCGCCTCGTGCATCAGCCAAGAACACTCTATATCGTGTCCGTAACTCTCGAGTGCGCCTGCACCTCGCGTCCAGTCCTTGTCAAAGAAGAGGTCGAGATGGTGCGTATCTGGGTTCAGAATCTTGTCGGTAAAGATGTTTATTAGGTTGCGGAGCGATTTTTCAAGACGCTCGTCCTTCCAGATGCGATAAAGGTTGGCATACGGCTCGATGATGTGCAGATGCGTGTTCTGCGACTTCGGATAGTTGGCATCGAGTTCAGACAGTCGCATGTCGGCAATCTCGCCCCATTCGCGCGTACAAGCCTCGATGTAGCCGTTGTAAACCTCGTCGAGCGAGTGCTCTTCTATCACCTTATACAGTTCGATGGCAAGGTCGAGCGACTGCTTGTCGCCCGTTGCTCGTGCATACTCGCTCAGACCGTAAATCATGAATCCGATGGCATAGAACTGTTTCTTTGTGTCAACCGGATTGCCTTTATAGTCGAGTTCCCAGTATGTTCCGCCATACACATTATCAACAAAATGCTCAACAATATAGTCTTTTGCACGGGTTGCCGCCTCGAGATATTCGGGTTTCTTCAGCACGCGATATGCAGCCGAGAAACTCCACAAGATGCGGGCGTTAAGTATTCCGCCCTTATTGGCTGTCGGCACAAGCGTGCCCTCGCCCGTCATCTGTCCGTAGAAGCCACCGTTTTCGTTGTCTTCCATCTTCAGCCAGAAATTCAGGATGTTGTTCTGCACAACATCGAGCATCTCCGCCTTCATTTTCTGTATATCAGCCATATATTTATTTCTTTAGAGGGAACTTATATGCAAGCAAGCCCATCAGAGCCGCCATTATTGCAGGGAAGATTGAGAAAAGTGCCCACACCATTGTCTTTACAGACTCTTCGTTGGTGATGGTTACGATAGTCTCGCCCGTTGTCTCGTTAGTGGTAGATACGAGTCCTGCCATTCCGAGGAGCATCGCAATGAGCGAGCCTGAGATTGCACCGCCAAACTTCTGCGCCATCGTTCCTGACGAGAAGATAAGTCCGGTTGAAGAAGAGCCGAATTTCTCTGTTGCAAAGTCGGCAACATCAGCATACATAGACCACAACAGAGGCGAATAGAGTCCTGCACCTACCGATGTGAGGACAGAAACGGCTATCAGCACCCAGATGTACGACTTGTCCATTGGTATGAAGAAGTAGAGAAGAGACGTTGCAAAGCATATTACCGATGCCCACACAAACGCCATGCGCTTTGAGCCAATCCATCTTGTAAACGCAGGCGACAAGCCTCCGAAAATCATACAGGTGGCCTCGCCAATGCCCATAAATACGGTAAAGTTTATGATGAGGCTGCCCATAGTTATGTCGCCGCCAAGGCAGTATGTAAACATATATCCTGCCACGGCATAGCGGAAACCGTTGAAGAAGTTAGTGAATACGGCAACAAGGGTTATATAGCACCAAGGCTTATTCTTGAACAGATTGCCAAACTGACTGAACGAGAAACTCTCGGCACGCTTTGGTTTTATGCGCTCTTTTGTAAGCAGACCGCAGCCCATCGTCATAAGGCATGCTACAAATCCAAAGGCTGCTCCAAGCACGGCATACTGATGCTGCTCGCTACCGCCCACCAGTTTCTGAAGATAAGGGAAGATGAACAGCGTGATGAATCCCATAGCGTATGCTCCCACCATGCGGAACGACGAGAACTGGTTGCGCTCGTTGTCATCGTCGGTCATAACACCGAGGAGCGAGCCGTAAGGCACGTTTACGAGTGTGTACATAGCCATCATCAGAATGTAGAAACCGTATGCCCATACGCGCTTTGCCGTTATGCCCAAGTCGGGCGTAAAGAGCAACAGCGCGAACACCAGTCCGTAAGGGATTGCTCCGAAGATAAGCCAAGGGCGGTAAGTACCCCATCGTGTCTGCGTGCGGTCGGCAAGCGAGCCCATGATAGGGTCGGTAACAACATCGAACATTCGGGCTATGAGCATCAGCGCAGCGGCATCGGCAAAGGTAAGTCCGAACACATTGGTAAAGAACAGCGGAAATGCAATGGACATAATCTTCCATGTTACGCCGCCGGCAGCGGCATCGCCAAGTGCATATCCGATTTTTTCAGACAGATTATTAAATTTCATAGGTCTTTAAGTATTATTTGTATAATGGTTAAATTTGTTTCTATTGTTTTCTGATATCAGATTATTGCCGTGCAATCCTTTCATGGATTCAGGAAATGGGCGCTTTCACAAGTGCCCATTCCGCACCATGAAACTTACTAACTACACAAAAACAATTATTATTTAAATTCTAATATCAAAGATGTTTCATTATCTCAAGATTCTTCGCAATCTGTTTGTTCAGAGTCTCGACAGATGCGCTTGTGGTAAGTCCGTCGACCGGAGTACCCATGCAATAGTCAACGAGTTTGTCGATAGTGGATACCGCAACGTGCATTCTGGTGTCTGACGATGCGTAGTAAATCTTAACCGTTCCGTCCTCGTCGGCAATCCATCCGTTGGCAAAGAGCACGTTGCTCACGTCGCCCACTCTCTCCTCGCCTTCCGGCACCATGAAGAAGCCTCCCGGAGTTGCAATCTGTCGCGTAGGGTCGTCGAGGGCTGTCATGTACAGATACAGAACGTATCTCAGCCCGGCGGCACATGCTCTTACTCCGTGAGCCAGATGCAGCCACCCCTTTGGAGTCTTTATAGGGTGAGGGCCTTCGCCGTTCTTCACCTCTTTTATAGTATGATAGTGGCGCACGTCGATAATCTTCTCGTCGGTAACCACCGCATTTGTTATGTCGTCAACAAGAGCCCAGCCAATACCTCCGCCCGAGCCTGTGTCTATGAATCCGTCTTGCGGACGTGTGTAGAAAGCATACTTGCCGTCTACAAACTCGGGATGAAGCACCACGTTGCGCTGCTGGCTCTTACTCTTGAGGTCGGGCAGTCTGTACCATGTCTTCAGGTCCTTTGTGCGTGCAATGCCGGCTGTGGCTGTGGCAGCCGAGAGGTCGCCGGGCTGGCTGTCGTCGTGTCTTTCGGCACAGAAAACGCCGTAAATCCATCCGTCCTCGTGAGCCGTGAGGCGCATGTCGTATATGTTCGTTGCCGGAACAACATCATCGGGCATCGTAATAGGATAATCCCAGAAGCGGAAATTATCTATTCCGTTAGGGCTCTCTGCCACGGCAAAGAAGCTCTTGCGGTCTGCGCCCTCAACGCGCACAACTAGCAGATATTTACCGTTCCACTTTATCGCTCCCGAGTTGAGCGTGGCGTTCATCATTATGCGCTCCATAAGATATGGATTAGTATTCTCGTCAAGATCGTATCGCCAGAAGACCGGTGTATGCTTGTTTGTGAGCACAGGATTCTTGTATCTTGTAAAGATTCCGTTACCTTCTTCTACAGGCTCGTTCTTCACGCTCAGAAACTTTTCGTGTTCTGCAAGCAGCTTTGCTACTTTCTCATTGAAACAGCTCATGATTTAATTTTAATATAAGTAAACGTTTTGGTTTTTGATGATATTGTATGGGTTCTTAAAAGATTTGTTGGGCAAAAGTATGCAAGATATGTACAAAAAACAAATACTTTTTTTACCAAAATTCCGCATTGTGTAATAGTGTACGATAACAGTTTTAAAAAAATAAAAAGGTACGACTCATCACGAGCCATACCTAACCATGAAACTTACTAACTACACTAAAACATATATTCTTTCCATTTCTTTTGTGTGCTTCTCTTGTTTGTCCCGAAAAGCTACACAACCATATTTTTTCTATTGCAAATATAGAAACAAATATCTTAAAACAAAAGAAATTCGAGAAAAAAACAACGTCAAACTCGCGTTTTCTTGATTTATCTCACCTGCACAAATTATGTTGTACGCACACGATAATGACAACAGTTTTTTCTTCTTCAAAAAATTGCAGACAAAAGAGTTACAACGCTGCCCAAAATTTTCTGCGGCATGGTTATCCTACGTCAGTCATGCGCCTGACAACTCTGTACGAGAAAGCCAAAATGATATTATTTTAACCATTCTTTACACTGTAATAAAAATTGCAATTTATTTGACAATAAAATATTCTTTATACAAAAATTTTATTTAACTTAGCGAGCGAAACTATTAAAAATAGACAAGAGCTTATTTACAGAAAATTAAAACACTAGTAATAATTTAATACAGTAAAAAAAACATGAATCCAAACACCAGAAGAAAAGCATTACTTGCAGGTGCATGCATAGCATTCCTGCTTGGAAGTGCACCTTCAGCATTTGCGTTTAATCCCGAAGCAAGGATTAGCAGCGCGCAGGCTGAACAGGGCAGGAAAATTGTAGGTACTGTAGTAGACAACGACGGAGAGCCTATTATAGGCGCGAATATTGTTGTGAAAGGTACTGGCAATGGTACAATAACCGACTTGTCTGGTAACTTTACCATTATGACAAACGTTGGCGCAACCCTCGAAATCTCTTTCGTAGGCTACGAGACACAAGTCGTAAAGGCTACCGCATCTAAAATGAAAATTGTACTGAAAGATGACTCGAAGGCTATCGACGAGGTCGTTGTTGTTGGTTACGGAACGATGAAGAAGAGTGACTTGTCTGGCGCATCAGTATCTATGAGCGAGGACAAGATTAAAGGCTCTATCATCACATCGCTTGACCAGTCGCTTCAAGGACGTGCCGCCGGTGTAACATCTGTTTCAACATCAGGTGCACCGGGAACTTCATCGGCAATCCGCGTGCGCGGTACGGCAACTATCAATGCCGGTGCCGAGCCACTTTACGTTATCGACGGTGTGATTGTGCAGACTGGCGGAACATCGGGAGCAAGCTACGGTCTGGGCGATGCCCTCGGCAACGGCTCTACATCAACCATCTCACCTCTTTCTACTATCGACCCTGCCGACATTGTAAGCATGGAAATCCTGAAGGATGCATCGGCTACTGCCATCTACGGTGCTCAGGGTGCAAACGGTGTAGTCCTCATCACAACCAAACACGGAAAGACCGGTGAGGCTAAATTCTCGTACAACGGTATGGTGGCAGCTGCAAGACAGACAAAACGTCTTGACATGATGAACCTTAGAGAATTTGCAGAATTCTACAAGAGTTTTGTTGATGTTGGAGAGGCAGACAACACCCCTAACTATATAGACACATCGCTTTTGGGCAAGGGAACAAACTGGCAGGATGCCATTTTCCAGACTGCCTTGCAACACTCTCACCAGATTAGCGCACAAGGCGGTAGCGAGAAGGTGAAATACTACGTTTCTGGTTCGTACATGAATCAGGAAGGTACAATCATCGGCTCTAACTTCGAGCGTCTGTCGTTCCGAACGAATCTCGATGCCGACCTGAAGAAATGGCTGAAGCTGGGACTGAGCATCACCTATTCTAACACAAAGGATGACCTCAAGCTTGCCGACAGCGACGAGGGTCTTATTGGCTACTCTCTTACCTCATCGCCAGCCATACCTATTTATAACGTAGACGGTACATATTCTTCTATTTCAGAAAACGGCTACACAAATCCTAACCCTATCGCTCTTGCGTTGGAGGATGAAATTACCCTTAAACGACAGAAACTGACAGGTAATGTATTCTTGGAAATTAAACCATTCAAAGATATTACTTGGCATGCAGAAATTGGCTACGACATAGGTTACAGCAAAGGTGAGACATACGAGCCAGTGCTTAGTTTTGGACATTGGGCACGTCAAAAAAACGATAGCCATATACAAAAGAACAACAATACTTACTGGCAGTTGAAGAATTATGTCACCTACGCACATAAATTCGACAAGCATGATGTAACAGCTATGCTTGGTCAGGAATGTTGGGAAAGCCGCAATGACTACGAAATGATTTCAAATTCCGACTTACCATCAGACGAGGTACACAACCCAAAGTTGGGTAATGGTACAGCTTCTATAGACTACGGCTTCGGAAGCAGCGCAATGTCATCGTTCTTCACCCGTCTGACTTACAGTTTCGACAGCCGCTACAACCTTACCTACACATTACGTCGCGATGGTAGCTCTAACTTCGGTCCTAACAAGCGTTGGGCAAACTTCCATTCTATGGCTGGTTCATGGCGTTTTAGCAACGAGAAGTTTATGGAGTCTTTAAACGACATTATTAACAACGGTAAGATTCGCGTAGGTTGGGGACAGACTGGTAACTCTTCTATCGGCGGATACAAATGGGGGTCTCCTCTTATTATGATGGAATCAGACTTTGGTATAAGCTATCGACCAAAACAAGTAGCAAATCCAATCATTAAGTGGGAAACCCAAGAGCAGATTAATATTGGTCTCGACCTTGGTTTCTTCAACGATGCCATCACTATTACAGCAGATTGGTATCGCAAAGAGTCCAAGGACATGCTTATGCCTTTGCAGCTACCTTCTTACATGGGAACATTGGGCAATAGTTCATCTCGTCTTGAATCACCTTGGGGAAACTTTGGTGAAATTCGTAACACAGGTCTTGAAATCACAGTTGCCGCCCATCCGTTTAAAGGTGCGTTCAGATGGGATTCAGAGTTCCAAATCTCATTTAACAAGAACAAATTACTAAACCTTAATGACGGTTCTGGCAACTCAATCATTCCCGGATATGGACAGTGGACAGACATTGCTGCAGTATCAATGGTTGGCGAATCTCTATACAGTTTTTACGGCTTTGTTACTGACGGAATCTATACATCACTCGAAGATATAGAAACATCACCAAAGCCTGTAAAATATCCAACCAATGGAGCTTTCCACAAAAACTCAAACATCTGGGTTGGAGATATTAAATTCAAAGACATAAACAACGACGGAATCATTGACGAAAGAGACAGAACGAACATAGGCTCTCCTATGCCTAAGTTTACATTTGGATTCACTAATACGTTCTATTACAAGAACTTCGACCTCACCGTATTTATTAACGGTTCTTACGGAAACAAGGTTGCAAACTATTTGTCAAGAAGACTGACTCACATGCAGTATCTGTGGGATAATCAGCTGACGTCAGTTAAAGATCATGCCATTCTTGTTCCAATTGATCCAGACAAAGATTACTCTAACGTATTCCGCAGCGATGGTACACAAGTCTTTTTCTGGTATGATGATATCACAAATGTCAAAGTGGCAAACCCTAATACAAAAACTCCACGTGTTTCTATCGGCGATCCTAATGACAACGATGTCTTCAGCGACCGCTATATCGAGGACGGTTCATACATTCGCTTGAAGAATGTTTCTCTCGGATATACATTCCCTAAGAAAATGGTTTCTAAGCTTGGTATTGAAACATTACGTTTGTACACAAACATTCAGAATCTGCTGACTATCACCAATTATACAGGTTATGACCCTGAGGTTGGAACAAGTACGGCAAGCAATTACGTAATTGGACTGGATAATGGTCGATACCCTTCTCCAACAACCTATTCTTTCGGATTGAATATTACATTCTGATGTTGAACTCTTAAAAAGAAACAAAATGAAATTATCAAATATAAAGCTATACGCCGCAGCCATTGCAATAGGACTTTCTACGGTTTCTTGCGAGGACTTTCTTGACCGCCCGGCAGAAGATATATATAACGCAAGCAACTATTATCTAAACGACGCGCAATGTTATGGAGGTGCAAACTATCTGTATAGTTCGCCTTGGTACGATTTTCAGAGAGGTTTCATAAAGGTTGGCGAGGTGCTTTCGGGCAACTACTACTGGGGTTCAAGCCCTTACCTTACATTTACGGTAAACGGTACTGACGAGGACCTTGTAAACATGTCTAAATCTCTTTGGACTGTAATCGGTCACTCAAACGAGGTTTACAAGAACATCAGCGCGTCTTCTGGTCCTTCTGAGGCTGCCAAGAATGCAACCAAGGGCGAATGTCTTACTTGGAAGGCTCTCTCTTACTTCTTCCTTGTACGCTCGTTCGGCGAAGTGCCAATCATTCACAGCACTTCAGAAGAATTGGAGAAGAAGGAATACAATCAGGCTCACAAAGTTAAGAAGGCTGATGTTTACGAATACATCATCATGACTCTTGAAGAGGCTATGAAACTTCTGCCGAAGTCTGCCGATTCAGGTCGCCTCGACTACTACTCTGCCGAAGGTCTTCTTGCTAAGGTTTACCTTACAAAAGCAGGAGTTTCAGGCTCGCTGAACCAGAGCGACCTTGACAAGGCTGCAATGTATGCAAAGGATGTTATAGACAACTCAGGCCGTAAGCTCGAGGACAACTACGAAGACATCTTTAAACTTGCAAACAGATATACAAAAGAAGGTCTTATCGTTTGGAGATGGACAGCAGCAGGTACAAACTGGACTCGACAGAACTCACTCCAGAGCGACCTTGCAATGAACGGTATTGACGACTGGGGAGCAACTTGGGGCGGATGGAACGGTCTTAGCGTTGACCTTCAGGAGGCTTTCGGCGTAAAACTGCTGGAGCAGACTCCAAATGCTTGGAAGAATGCCGTAGATAGTCGCATAAAGGGTACAATGATGCTTCCGGGATTCGTTTACAGCCAATTCTGGCAGGATAAAGGCGGATTCGACTACATCAAGTTCATATACGATTACAGCGTATCAAGAAAACTTGAATCGGCAACAGGAGCAAACACCGTAAAACACATCTACGGCAACACAGCCGACCACAAAGCTGGTGCTGGCTGCTCTGATGCCCGCATGGCAAGCAGCGTTCCGACATTCATTCTTCGTCTTGCCGACGTTTATCTTGTATATGCCGAGGCTAAGATTGGCGCAAGCCGCGGAAGCACAACCGACGCGAGCGCAATAGACGCATTCTATGCCGTAAGACACCGTGCAATAAAGAATGCCGAAAGACCAAGTTCAGTTTCATGGGACGACATTTGGAAAGAACGCCGTCTTGAACTTGCAATGGAGGGCGACCGCTGGTACGACTATGTACGAGTTTCGTACTACGACCCAGATTTCTGCGTAAACGAGTTGCAGAACCAGAAGAGAAATCAGTTCTGGGGACTTGACGAACTTTATAAGGGATACAAAGAGAGCGGCTCTTGGAATGTTACAAGTTCAACAATGTACGACAACGTAACATCTGCGCCAAGCGTTGCATCAATGATGAAGAAAGACCCTGATTCGGGAAAGAGATACTTCTTTATGCCTATGCCAACAGACGACGTTGTGTTTAACCCTAACCTCGGTTCGAATGTTGACGGCATACACGTTGATGTACGAAACACTTACAGCTATTAACAGTCTAAAAACGTAAAGAAGATGAAAAAAACAAACAATATACTCTTGCTTGCCGCCATTGCTGCTGCCGGATTTGCATTCACTTCGTGCGAAGACCAGCCCGACAAGTTCGAGAATACATCGGGAATACCTTCTGTTAACTATATCAGAAGTCTTTCTGGCGAGACACAGAACCCAAACAAAGACCCAGAAGACAAGCACTACACCTTTGGCGAATTGGTCGAAAAGGCTTCTCCAAACGAAGTTCTCTGCCTTGTCGGAAACAACCTGAAGAGCGTTTACAAGGCTTTCTTCAACGACTGCGAGGTAACGCTCAACACCAGTTACATGGAGGACAAGACACTCATCCTTACCGTGCCTGAGCAAATTCCAACAAGAGTAACAGACAAAATCTATCTTGTAACAAAGAGCAACGATACCGTAAAGTACGACTTCCACGTTATCATCCCTGCTCCTACAATGAACATTGACGGCATGACATGCGAGTATGCCGAGCGAGGCTCTGTTGCCACAATCACAGGTAAATATATGATTGATGACCCAAGCTATCCTCTTACCGTTAAGTTTACAAGCGAAAACGGAAGTCTCATAAAAGCTGAGATAAAGAAAATAGCAGAAGACTACACTTCTATAGACTTTGTTATTCCAGAAGAGGCAGCCGAAGGTCCAATCTATGTTTCATCTATTTACGGTGAATCTAAGACTGTATTCAACTATATGGATTCGCGTGGCATGTTGTTCGACTTCGACGGAAAGACAGGTCTTGGCAACCACGGATGGCACAGCCGTACAATCAAATCCGATGAGACATCGCTCTGCGGCAACTTCCTGCAACTTGGCGAGAATGACGCAACTCTGTCGGAAGATGCTGGCTGGGACGACGCCAACTTCTCGTTCGAATACTGGGCTGGCTCATGGGACACTCCACAGAACATCACATCGGGCGACGGTATTGCCCTGTTCAATCTTGCCGACTTCAAGGACAGCCAGAACAAGGCTCTGAAGTTCGAGATGTACATTCCAAGCAGCAATCCATGGCAGGCTGGTGCAATGCAAATCTGCTTCCAGCCACTTGAACAGGTTACAATCTCGGGCAATGCCATAGAAGGCTACGACAATGTAGCAGCAGCCAACATGTACGTATTCAACGGCGAAGGAACTGGCGGCGACTGGGCTAAAGGCAAATGGGGACGCGGAATGTACCGCCCTTGGACTGAAACCGGAAAATTCGACACTGGCGACAAGTGGATTACAGTTACAATCCCTCTAACAAGCCTCATCTACGACCGCACCGGAGCTGTTACAGATACAAATAACACGCCAAGCAAGGAAACAGACTTTGCAAGCTTTACAATGTTTGTAATGGGCGGCGGCATAACGGGTACAGAATGTAGCCCTATAATTAAAGTCGACAACATCCGTGTTGTTCCTATCAAATAACTAAGACATGCTGATTATGAACAAGATATTTAAAATAGCATCATTCATGCTGCTTACCCTTACACTTACGGGCTTGCAGTCATGTAACAACGATGACTACTGCACATATCAGTACGACGCAGGCATCGTTAGACTAAACGCATACGGCCCTAACCCAGTTATCCGCGGCGGTCAGCTCCGCTTTGTGGGTAGCAACCTCGACCGCATCACAAAGGTCGAGATTCCGGGAGTAAGCCCAATAACCAACATCGAGGTTGTAAAGAAAGGTACGGAGAGCGAGATTCGCGTAACCGTTCCAAAGGACGGCCCTGAAATTGGCTTCGTAACCCTTACAGACAATACCGATGCCAAGTACACAACTAAAACGAAACTCGAATACACCGAAAACATCGAGTTCGAGAAGTTTGCACCTGCAACAGCAATGCCGGGCGAAGAGATAACCATCAGCGGCGACTATCTGAACAACGTTCACATGGTTGAATTTGCCGAGAATGTCTACGTTTCAGAAGACGAGTTTACAAAGCACGACAGATACGAAATTAAGGTTGTCGTGCCAGAGGCTGCCCGCACAGGCAAAATCTCGCTTTTCGACAAGGACATCACAAAGCAGGAAGACAGCAATGCTGATGTTTCTTACAACATCATCAAGAGCGAAGAGGCCCTCATCGTCGGAACTCCTGTTGTAGGCAAGATTTCAACTACCAGAAGCGGTGCTGTCGATGCTCTCGGCACAGTTACAGCCAAGATGAACGAGACGATTACCGTAAGCGGTGATTACCTGAACCTTGTTTCGAGCTTCAAGTTCGGCGAGAAGGGCGACGGCAACGAAGTATTTGTCGAGGATTACTCGCTCAGCGACGACAGCAAGACTATTTCGTTCACTCTCCCAGCCACCGCTCCCGACGGCGATTTCAGCATCGTCTGCACATCTGGCGTGCTTGTTCCTGTGGGTAAGGTTGTAACCATCATCCCTACGGAGTGTGTTGCCTCTCCTGCTCCAGTCAAGGCTGGCGAAACGCTCACAATAAGCGGTAAAGACCTTGATGTTGTAAGCGCAGTAAGTATGCTTAACATAAGCAACGAACCTGTTGAGGCTACCTTCAAGTACGAAAACGGAAAGATTGTCATCAGCCCTGTTCCTGAGAAAGCCGTAGAGGGCAATTTGACTCTACACATGGCTAACGGAAACAGCGTTGACGTTCCGTTCACTCTGGTTAAGCCTGCCGTAACATCGTACAGCACAAACAGCGTGAGCGCAGGAGGCGCACTCTCTATCAACGGTACCAACCTCGACCTCGTAAAGAAGGTTACGTTCAACGGCAGCGAGAATCCTGTTGAGGTAACAGCCGAGAATAACGGAACAGTCATCAACCTTACCGTTCCTATGGATTCGCAGACTGGAGCACCAACATTAACCCTTGTAAACGGAACAACCGTTGAATGTCCAAGCATCAGCATCGTTGAGGCTGTATTCTGCTACGCTACCGAACTTCCGGGTGAGGATGCCGAGAATAAGGCTGGCGAGACGCTCACGATAAAGGCCAAGAACATCGACAAACTGACATCTATCGAGATTAACGGCGAAAAGTGCCAGTACGTTGTTTCTAAAGACCAGATTATCATCGGTATTCCTGAGAATGCATCGGCACAGTCTACAATGAAGCTGATTTCTTCGAACGGTGAGATTTCTTACAACATTACTGTAATTCCAAACACCGAGCGCACAACGGTAATCTGGAACAAAGGTCCGGTAATGCTTACATGGAGCGCAGAAGGTCAGATTTACATCTCAGACAGTTATTTCAACGACATTGCCGAAGGTACAGTCCTGCATCTGTACATCACTCAGACCGAGAACTGGGGACAGATTCAGCTTAACAACGGTAGCTGGAGCCAGATTCCAACAGCCGAGTGGACAAACAACGGGGCTATGGGATATATTACAACAAGCAACATAAACGATGCAAGCGCAACATGCGTCGACATCACCCTTACAAAGGAGGTTCTCGACAACATCAGAGCAAATGCCGCTTACGGAAACGCACTCATATTCCAAGGTCAGGACATAATTCTGAACAAGGTTACAATGACCGAGCACATCAGCCTCGAAACAACAATCTGGAAGGGTGAAAAGGCTCTGGACTGGGGCGACGGAAACAGAGTTTGTCTGCCAGCATCTGTCTTCGAGACAGCCAAACCTAAGCAGAAACTGCGCTTCTACTATACATTCAACACAAACGCTTGGGGCTGTATGCAGTTCTTCGACGGCAAATGGGCAAATTTGGTATTCCCAGGTTACGAAAAGAACCAGATTGATGTTCCTTCAACATATTCGGGTACAGATGCCATAACAGATGGCGTTACTGAGGTTGAACTGACAAGCGAAATCATTGCCCAACTTCTGGCAAGCCGTCAGGACTGCGGTGCAGAGAACGCACAAGACGTAGCAGTCATAATACAAGGCTCAAACTGCACAATGAAGAAGGTTACAATCGAATAAAAAACAACTGAACAATGAAAAAACTTATATTTTCAACACCACTCATACTCGCAGCAGCCTTCGGGCTTGCTGCCTGTATGGATACCGATGCCCAATACAACATTCCGCAGGTCGATGCGCCTGCACTCGTAAGCACCTATCCGGCTTCGGGCGAAACGGTAAGCGCAAGCGATAAAGGCGAACTTACACTCACAGTAAAGTACAACAAGCGAGTGTTCTTTGCATCGAGCACATACAACAAGATTCAATTCTCTGGCGGCACAATAAGCAAGGCTATCGTTTACGGCACAGACAGCGTGCTGACAATAAACGTGAAGGACCTAAAGCCGGGCGCACAATGCAGCGTCACCATTCCGCAGGGCTTGGTAACTGGTCCTAACAAAATGGAAGCCGGAGCGGTTACATACTCGTTCAACATCAAAGCACCTGCTCCGCTCGACAAGAATCCTGCCTCTGCCACATCCGACGAGGCAAAGAAACTGTACGCCTTCCTGAGCGACAACTTCGAAAGCAAGACAATATCTGGAATGATGGCAGACGTTAGTTGGAACAACAAGGAGGCTGAAAAGGTGAACGGCTACATCGGAAAATATCCGGCTATAAACGGATACGACTACATACACATTCCAGCAAGCGTTGCCGGAGCAAACTGGATTAACTATAACGACATCACTCCGCTGAAGGAATGGAGCGACAACGGCGGCATTGTAACCATTGGCTGGCACTGGTGCGTTCCGTCTGTCGAGGTTACAACCGAAAAACCTTCTGCCGAGCAGCCAACAACAACCGAGACCACGGTTTGGGAAGGCTCAGAGAATATCGGCAACGACTGGGCAAAGAACGTTACTATTGCAAACGACAAGTTTGCAGGCATCACGGCCGGCACAATAATAAAGATTTATGCCGACCACAACAGCGATGTAACCTACTGGCAAATAAAGCCTGTCGATGGCAGTTGGAGTGAAATTACAAGCCACAAGGACCTTGCAAACGAATGGGGAACTATCGACCTTGGCAGCGCAACCGAAACCCAGTTTGCCCTAAACGAGGCTGATGCAAAATCAATCTCAGAAACAGGCTTAATTATTATGGGATACGGCATCACGGTTAAGAAAGTAAGCATAATACAGACGGCAGCAAATGCCAAGAAACGCACACGCGCAGCCGTAAGCATAGCCTCTCTCGACCCAGGCAAGGATTTCAGTTACAACACAAAGGATTTCTCAATACACAACGCTGTTACCGAAGGAACTTGGGAGAACGCCTTCGTTAAGTACGACCTTGCCAACGCTGCCGGCTACCTCAAGAAGGTTCAGGAGGCTGGAATACCTGTTTTGTGGCGTCCACTGCACGAGGCATCGGGCAAATGGTTCTGGTGGGGCATGGGCACTCCAGAAGACTACAAGAAACTGTGGATTATGATGTTCGACTACTTCAAGACTGAGGGCATCAACAATCTTATCTGGGTTTGGACATCGCAGGTTGACGATGACGACTGGTATCCGGGCGACAAGTATGTTGATGTTATCGGCGTAGACATCTACGGCGGAACAACAGCCAACGCGGTTGAGAAATATCAGAAGGTGCGCACGGCTCACAGCAACAAGATTGTTACTCTTAGCGAATGTGGTTACAGCGAGTACGAGCCTGCCGGCATCATTCCAACCATAAACGAGCAGATTGGCGCAGGTGCAAAATGGGCTTGGTTCATGCCTTGGTATAGCACCGACGTTCACGCTCCACAGAGTTGGTGGGAAGCAATAAAAGATGATGCCAACATTCTATGGCGCGGCGACATCAACCTGAAATAATCTCTCTACAAAAATGATTCTATAATGAAAGTGCTGTCTCGATATTGGTGAGGCAGCACTTTCTTTTTGCGAGTTTTTTTCAATTTTCAGGTTCGGGATGCCTTCGGGATTCGTTCGAGACGCTTGGTACAGTTTTCAACTTTCAACTCTCAACTTTCTCTAAGTTTGCAGATGATTGCGGCGCAGCCGCATAAGAAAGCAAATTGGTCGAGAAAAACAATAGCAATTCAAGACAGTTTCTTACCTTTGTCGTTGTAAGGAAGAATCGGTCTGTCGAAGAGGTAAACCTGTCAACTTTCCAGAACGGAGTCTATAAATTGTTTAGGACCTCCCAGACATAGTTGCAAAGACAAGATAGAAAGTTATCGGCATAGAGCCTCGTTAGAGTGTTAGTCCATACAACTATTGACCAATTCTTTAAAAATACAGATACAAAAGTATGAAAAAATTATTTGTTGGAATTGACTTTTCGAAAGAAAAAATTGATGT
>NZ_JNKX01000007.1:0-178889 GCF_000702225.1 Bacteroides sp. Ga6A2
CCCAGATTGGAACGCGGCTGACAAGGAAGGAAATCCGCCTTTTTAACAGAAGTGGCTGCGCCATGCGACACAGCCACACGAGATAGTACAAAACTGGTGGACGGCACCAGCGACTTCCCTTAGTTGGCTGCAAAGATACAACAAATACAACAATACCGGAAAGAAAAAAGGAAATTTAACCATAGAAAATATACTGCGGCGATACCTGGTCACAAATCAGGTACTAAATCTCATGTGCTAATCCGTTTTCTTTTTCCCTTTTGTTAAAATGTCCTATTTTTCCTATGCAAAATTTGGAAATTAGCACAGAATCTTGCTACTGAAAGGACGCAAAAATTTCCACCACTGAAAAATCATCATGCGATATTGACTCCAGTTCAATTGCGACCGCAGTGTGTTCGCAATTGGATATGTTCTATAAAACTAACGGCTTTGCTCCATTGTTGTTTTGCTGCCATTGCAACAAAACAACAAAAAAAAGCCCTGCGGCTTTTGCGAACCGCAGGGCTAATATTAACATTGAAAACTTAGTTCAATTATTGTTTTGTTAAGATTACTTAGCCAAGAACTTCTTACCGTTCTGGATGTAAATCTTACCAGCCTCAGTTGTAGAAACCTTAACACCACCGATTGTGTAGATAGGTGCGTTAGCATCCTCAACAACCTCTACAGCCTCAGGAGCTGCAACAGAAGTAGCTGCGCCATCCTCAACAAGAACCTCTACGCGAGCAAGTGCAGTATCAATTCTGTAAAGGTTAAATGAAACTCTTCCGTTCTCATCAACAGTATTTTCGTTTACAGGATATACCTCTGTAGTTGTTGCTGTGTTCATAGCCTTGTACTGAGCAATGATATCATCCTCTGAAGTACCCTCAAGATATGGGTGAGCAGAGTCATTACCGTAACCACAAATCTTGTATGCAACTACAAACGAGCCAAGTGGAGCATCAACATAGATAGGAGTATTTGCTACACGAATATTACCATAACCAGCCTTTGCTGGGTCGTAGTTCTGAGCATCGCCCTGAACACCCGGATTGATAAGACCAATGCCAACCTTAACCTCAACGTTTACTGTACCACCAACATTTCCGTTATCATCCTTCGCAAAATTACCATCAGCATCGAGTGATGTTACGCTTGTCATTGTGTTATTCCATACTGTTATAATGTCAAAGAGGTTCTTTGCCTTCTCTGGAGTAAGCTTAGACTGCAACAACTGCATACGCTCGATACCAGAACCTACATAAGCACCATCAACTGGACGACCGTATGGGAATACTCTTGTTGTATCGCCAACTTCAGTACCCTTAACCCACTCAGCATATAGTCTGCCACCGCTAGTCCAAGTGTTCTCGCCACCACCAGTAGCCTCAGCAAGAACACCCTTAGACTCGAAACCGTTTGCCTTCAACTCATCAACTGCAAGTGACTGGAAGTTTACAAGGTTAAGAACCTTATATGACTTGTCGTTTACAATAGTAGTAGTTGTTGGAGCATAACCATAAGCCTTTGTTGTAACAACAAGTGTACCCTTGTCGTTTACCTCAATAACTGAACCAGAAGTCAATTCTTCCTTAGTAACAGCCTCACCGTTCTCAGGAGTGAATGTGTAATCGAATACGACAACAGGCTGAAGTGGAACGTTAGAGTTGTCTACGTTAATCTTAAACTTCTTAGCATAGCCTTCCTGTACAGATGTAATCTCGGCAGTAGCCTCTGGCAAACTAATAACACTTGCATCAACATCAACAGTTACAGACTGTGACTTTGTTTCGTTAACCTGAGTATAAGCTACAATAGAGCCTGATGTTGTAGTAGTGTAAACAAACTGTCCCTGAGTCTCGCAATCATAGAAACTTACAACCTGCTCATTACCATCTGTGCCAGTAAAGTGCAAATCCTCACCTTCCATGAAAGAAATTGTGTATGTACGCTCATTCTGATTCAAACCTGTAAGCGCAACAACAGGATCGTTAGCCCAGTCTACGCCGTCACCAAGGTTCTTAAGAACTGAGATGTTATCAAAGAACACAACATTTTGGTAACGTGCATGAGCATACCACAAGCCTGAAGCCTTCATGTCAACGTCCTCAGGAACTGTATATTCGCCATCGGCAAGAGCTGTATTACCAGATAGGTCTTTTGCATAATAAGAAACCTTACGCTCTGCTACATTTACAGTAAGATAGAAAGTGTACCATGTACCAACAGCTGGAGTCCATACATCACTTGCATTACCGTTAACTGTGTAGTTCAAGATTGAAGCATCATCATTATTCTTCACCTGATCCAACTTGAACAACCAGCCGCCAGAAGTCGGACCATTCTCCTTCTTTGCAGCGTCCTCTGTGATGATTGCAACCTCTGAGTTATACTGGTTAGTACCCATTGCGCTTACACAGAAGTCAAACTGGATTTCGTACTCATCAAGATTACCAAGTGGAGTATAGATATCCTTACCCCAGAAAGTGTTGTAAGAACGCTGGTTATTTTGTCCAGCAGAAATCTGTACATACTTACCATAGTCATCGCCAGCAATAGAGAGACCTGCATAGTTTGCATTTGAGCCCCACTTTGTGTCAGACACAGAAGTTGCCGACTCATAGTTCTCTGTAAAAAGAACTCGGTAACCAGCTCTTGCACTCAAGGAGAACATTGCCAAAAGCGCAAGTAAACAGATGTTAAGTTTTTTCATAAATTGAAAATTTTAATTATTGATAAAAAATTAAAGGATATAAAGAAGGAGTACAAGACTCCTTCTGTTTTTTTAGTATCTTTTTTACTTAGCCCAACCAGTTGTCTGAACAAGGCTTCCGCCAGACTTCAGAATCTCAGACTGGCTGAGTGGGAACAAATACATATTATCAGACCACTGACGAGTTTCCAAAACTCCCGGAGTATATGTAAATGTGTCGTCTTCGTTCTTCACAATATCCATCTTACGGATGCTTGTAAAGTACTTGTTTGCCTCCTTCCATCTGCGAACATCATAGAAACGGTGTCCTTCAAATGCAAGTTCAACAAATCGCTCATTCTCGTATTTCTGCTTGAAATGCTCAAAATCCAAGCCCTCTGCAACATCAGGCTGTCCTGCACGCTTACGCACTACATTCAGAGCTTCGGCAGCCGTCCACTTATAGTTGCTCTTATCATATCCGCTACCAGTGTAATTCAAAATTGCCTCGGCATAGTTAAGATAGAACTCACCCAAACGGAATATAACCCAATGATGACGGAATGAGTTTTCCTGAGAACCACTAATTATTGTTGAGTTATTTACATACTTCTTCAAGTAATAACCAGTGTTTGTTCCATAAGATACAGCAGAACCATGATGCATACCTCCTATATAAGTCTGCAAGGCATTGGTATTTGAACTTGGCCACATTTCGCCATTAACAGCAACGGTGTATGACAAACGGTTATCACGATCGGCATAAGGATTTTGTGCATCATAGCCAGAACCTTCCTCATCTATCGCCTTACCGTTCTTCATTTCATAAGCATCAACCAAATTCTGAGTTGGGCAGTTTGCACCATTAGCATTACCCATACCCAATGGGAAGTTATATTTCTCAAAATTGTTTGAAGCCGAAATATTTCGACGCACAAAGATACATTCTATTGCATTTGACCAGTTGTCTGTTCCAAACAGAGCACTGTAATCAGCATTAAGTTTCATTCCACGAGTTGTACAAGCAACAATAAGTTCCTGATTTGCCTCTACTGCCTTTCTCCACAATTCCTTATCGTTGTTTGGATTAAACAACGGAGATGCGTGATAAAGGGCAGCACGGGCACGAAGTGCAAGAACAAACAAGTTGTTTACACGTCCAGACTCAACCTTACCGCCAAGATTCATAGATATGCCGTTTTCATCTGCAATCTTAGCATAGTCTTTTACAATACTATCCTTGATGGCAACACACTCATCATCAATAAACTTGAATATTTCATCAGCAGGAACACGTGGCAACGCATTTGAAGAAGCAGCATCGAGTGATGTTGTCTTCAAAGGCACATCGCCAAACATTCTTACAAGTTCAAAATAATAATATGCACGCAAGGCTCTTGCCTCGAATTTAAAATTATTATACTGGAACATCTCTGCCTTGTAATTCAAGTCAGTCTGGTATTCCAAGAACTTTTCGTTGTTGAATTCGTCCAAGAAAAGGTTTGCATAACTGATACCAGCCCAGCACTTAGACCATCTGCCACCGTCAAGATTATTTGTCGGTCCCCATGCACCATTATAAAATCCCTGAACAGAATTGCCAGTTCTTGTATAAACAGACTCATCTGTAGCCGATCCCATAACCGCGCCATTGTAATTACCAAAATCAGATTCCAAATAAGTGTAAATCTGAGAAATAAGACCTCCGGTACGCGAGAATGTAGTCTTTACATAATCCTCGTCGTAAACAGAAACCTCACGGTAATCCATCTTATCAGAGCAAGATGCGAAAGCAACTGCGCCGCATAATGCCGCTATAATAGATTTTCTGAATTTCATGTTGAAAAAACTTTATTAGTTATCTGTTAGAACGAAATTGAAGCACCAAGAATCACACTTCTGTTCAAAGGAGCATTAACTCCGTATGAAGCAGCATCAACCTCATCCATGTGATCGATAGTAAACAAATCTGTACCGCGCAAATATACTTTCAAATTGTTTACAATCTTTGTCTTGTCAAGCAATGACTTAGGGAATTTATAGTAAACCTCAATATTTCTCAACTTCAGATAAGATCTGTCGCGCAACCAAAGCGTACTTGTCTGATAGTTGTTTGCATTGCTTTCTGAACTCAAACGTGGGAACAAAGCATTAGTATTTTCTGCTGTCCAACTATTTCTATATACATATTCAGAAAGGTTTGAGTTATTGATAAGTCCCCAGAAATAGCCCTGACTATTCAGGTTTGCACTATAATTGCCAACGCCTTGGAACATCATATCCAAGCCTACGCCCTTATATTCAGCACCTAAATGGAATGAATAGAAAATTTCAGGAGCAATATTGCTATAACCAATCTTTGTCTTATCGTTTGAGTCAATAACGCCGTCTCCATTAACATCACAGTACTTAATATCACCAACTCGAGGAGTTGAGCCAAGATTCTGCTTTGGAGATGCGTCAATCTCAGCCTGGCTCTGGAACAAGCCCTCTGCAACATATCCCCAAATACCATGTAGCGGAGTATTTGTGGTTACAAGGTTGCTGTAGGCCTGTGTTTCTTCACCCTGCTCTACAACCTTGTTCTTATTAAGATTGTAAGTTGCACCTACGTTAAATGTAACATCACCAAACTGATGAGTGTAGTCGGCAGAAAGTTCAAAACCGTAAGAATTTACCTTACCGTCATTTACATAAGGAGCTGTAAATCCGATAACAGAAGAATATGCTGCATCACCCTTAACAAAGATATCGTAACGCTGATTGTTGTAATAATCAAACTCAACATTCAAATCTTTAAATAGAGTAGCATCAAAACCAACATTAAACTTACGTGCCTTCTCGTGTGTTGGGTTTACGCAAGCCATCTGACCAATTTCTGTTCTGTTGCCGATAATCTCCTGTGCAGCAGTAGCATCAACAAGATAATAACTTGAAGCTGGAGTAGTATAGTTCTGAACATCATAAGTCCAAGTACCTTTAGTAGGGTCACAATTCTCCATTCCAGGGAGATAGTCGGCATTTATAATACCGAACGAACCACGAAGCTTGAAAAAATCAACAAAAGACAAATTCTTCATAAAATCTTCTTTCGACAAGACCCAAGCCACACCCAAAGTTGGTGAATAAGCCCATTTTGTGCCCTTTGCCAATCGGCTTGAACCCATATACGACAAACTTACATCTGCAATATACTTGTTCTGGTATGCATAATGGCCAAACAAATCTACTTTTTGAGTGTAGATAGTAGTATTACTACCAGTTGTATTTACATACTCATAACCATATTTAGCCTGAGCATATACACCATGGTCGCCAAAAGTTCGATTATAATTCAAACCTGCATCAAAAACAAGTCTGCGAGAATATAGAGAATTCTGTGCACCTGTACCCATTTCTGTACGAGTACCATCTGTGTAGAAGTCATTTACGACAGGAGTGCCATCTGCGTTCCATCTATCATTCAGATTCTCTTGTTTTGTTCCGAGAACAGGAGTATACATACCAAAAACATAGCTCTTGCTATGATCCTCGTAAAGAGTTGCAAAATTGTCATATCCCAAACGGATATTCATTCCCAATCCTTCTGTAATAGAAGAAAGATCCTGAGCAAGTGTCATGTCTGAATAAATAGCACGCTCATGCAACTTGTAATATGCAGCATCTGTTGACATACCAACAGGGTTCGATGTTCCCTTCCAAGTAGAATTACCACCCCATGAGCCTTCCTCGTTTTTAACAGGAAAAGCGGCAGAAGGAACATTGTAAACCATCTTCCACAAATCAATATTTTTCTTGTCATCATCCAGACCACCAGGCTGAGAGCGTTCACTCAAAACGCCGAGCATATTAACCTTCAGCAGAGTCTTTGGAGACAAGTCGATATCCAAGTTTATACGCAGATTACCACGTACATACTTGTTCTGTGTTGAATAACCATCATTAAGATTAGGGCTCTTAATATATCCCTTGTCAGAAATCAAGTTCAACAATGTATAGTAACGGAATTTTTCGCCGCCACCCTGCAAAGATGCACCATACTTGTTAAGTACGGCATTATCGCGGAAAGTTTCGCCTACCCAATCAACATTAGGATACTGATAAGGATAAGTACCATTCTTAAAGGCAGCCAACGCATTTGCGTCATAACGTGGTTCTTTTCCGTCTGCCACCAATGCAGAATTCATAGCGTTAGCATAGTCATAAGCATTGACAAACTTTGGTTTGTCAATCATACTACTCATAACATGGTCGTATGTAAAACTAACAATATTAGTCTTATATATACCACGTTTTGTCTTTATCGAGATTGCACCGTTTGCTCCCTTATATCCGAAAAGAGCAACAGCAGCAGCATCTTTCAAGATTTCAACACTTTCAACCTCATCAGGACTTACGATGCTAATATCTCTCTCAACACCATCGACCAAGACCAATGGTTTTGTATTACTATTAAGAGTCTGTAATCCACGCACATAGAATGTTGGATTATTAACAGTAGCAGCTCCTGCATTATCCAAAGAAATCAAACCATTTCCCTGACCGATAATAGAAGAACCTATTTCTCTCGAAGAACGTTTGTCCACGCTCTTATTTGTGATAACCGATACAGCCTGAGTAGACTGCTCACGAGAGAAGTCCTTATCAAGACCTATTGAGATTTTCTGGTTAACAAAATCGTTACCAGTCTTCTCGTCCTCGGTTTGAGCCATTACTGGCAAACTAAGCGTTGCCAGTAATGACATTATATATAAACTGTTGTATTTCATAAATAAAAACTCAATATATAAGAATTCAAATTAAGAAGGCATCACCAACCCGGATTCTGAACCAAGCCATATCCCTTCATAATCTCAGAGCTTGGGAATGGGCAAAGAAGCCATTTTGTAACCTCTGGATTATTTGGCTGATCTTGGTAAGCCCAAAGAACACGCTCTCTATTTTGAAGACGGAACTTCTTATAATCGAAGACATTTGGTTCTTTCAAACCTGCATTCTTATCATTACCAATATATGGGTCATAAGATGGCACATAAATATTAGATGAATTCTTCTTCATACGGATAATTCCCAATCCATGGAGCGGTTTTGTCATCCAGTCAGTACGCTTGTATCTAACCATATCGTAATAACGGTTATTACTCATACCTAGTTCACAAGCACGCTCTCTAAGAATCTGCTCTATAAGTGCATCCTTGTCTGTTGTAATATCACCACCATGACTCTTGTAATAAGAATCGTTATAAGTCTCCAACTTTCCAAGACCAACACGAGCACGAACACGATTAACCAGTTTCAATGCTCCTTCAAGGTCGCCAGTCTGAGCCTTGCACTCGGCAAACATAAGCAACATTTCGTCATAACTCAAATATACCCAGTGCATAAACTTGCGGTGGTATTCCTCGCCAAGTACATACTTTACTGTACCATAGCCTGTAGCAAAAGCCGAAAGAAGCTTTTCGTTTACTATAGGAGTTACTCCGTCATCATCAAGTTTAAGGGCATTTGTGCTTGCATCATTACCACCAAGCCACAACTCAAAGATATCACCTGAAGATGCACCTGTTGACCAAGCCAATGTTTTAGGCTGACTGTTTACAAATGCATTCTCATACAAGCGAGGGTCGCGAGATGCAATTTTGTTCAAACCACCACGAACTGAAACATACTGGTAGAACAACTTTCCTTTCTCACCATAAATTCTATTGGCTATTGAATCTTTTTCCCAGTCAAAAGGCTCACCATTACTCCAAGGGAACATTTCTACATATTCCTCTGTTGGGTTATATGAGTTACGGTTTATACCATTTGCAGGATTAGCCCAACTCCACCAGCTGAATGTACCCTGTGAACCATACACGGTAGCTACACGAGTTGAATGTATAACCTCAGCACTACCCTGATAGATATAACCCATACGGTATGCCTGACGGTAATAATCAACCTTTGCAGCATCAGAAGTCTTTTTAGAGCCTGAAGATATAATCTCCCATGCAGCTCCCTGAGTACCGTTAAGGTGATATGTTCTGTCGCCAAGAGTTGAATTTACATCTGCAGCCTTGTTATCGCCCGGATCTGATTCACCATTTGCAGTAAAGAAGTCCTGACATGCTGCCAAGGCACGTTGCCAACGCTTTTGATCATAATTACCATGCCATACAAGATGCTGCTGTTCAGCCTCGGTATTACCATCAAAATACGGTTTGTCAGAATTGTATATAGGAGAGGCATTGAACAACAATACTTTAGCCTTCAATGCCATAGCGCCACCCTTTGTCCAACGACCAGTGTTGTTTGTTGCATCCATTTCTGTAGACACTCCATCGCCATCGTAATACTTCCATGGAAGTGCATCTGATGCTATTGCCTCATCAAGCAAAGCCACGATAGAATCGCAAGTAGCTTCAGCAGTAAGACGTGGATTCTCATATACACCTTCAGTTCCAGTAAAAGGAGTTCTGCCTACCCATGGAAGTCCACCATAAACAGAATACAAATCGAAATAGCGAGATGCTATCAGACACTTTGCCTGTGCAACCAAACTCTTCTTTTCGTTTTCCTTTAAATCAGGCACACGATCAACATTGTTGATAAGAATCCATGCCTGACGAACAGCATTCCAGACATAATCGTCTGAATAGCTGATAGCTGGGGTAGACTGTGCAGTAAGAGTTCCTCCATAATACAGATTATAAGCATCTGCACCATTCCAGTGATGCTGATACAAATCTGTCATAGCATCAAGTTTAGATGTAAATGAAAAAGAGCTATGAGGAGTTCTATTATTTGAATATGGCAGTCCATAGTACTGCAAAGCATAAATACCTGTCAGGAACTGCTTTGTATATGTAGCACTATTGAACACAGTATCAAGCGACACTGTATTACCCGGCGACTTTTCTATAAAAGAATCAGCAAACTTCACATCATCTGTACAAGCAGTAAATGCCATCGCAGACAACAAAAAAGCGGAGATTCCTGTAAATATTTTATTATTCTTCATGATTTCTGTTATTATTTATCGATGAACTAAAATAAAATTCAACATCGATTAGAATCCAACTCTTAAACCAGCTGTATAAGTACGCTGAAGTGGATAAGATGGAGAATTACTTGCACGAGCCTCAGGATCACCCCAGATATAAGGAGTGAAAGTCAGCAGGTTGTAAGCACTCAACGATAACTGTAGCTGAGTCATACCAATCTTCTTCATGAATGGTGCCTTAAAATCGTAACTCAACTGAATAGTCTTCAAACGGAGATACTTAGCATCTTTCTCATACAAAGAACAGTCTACATAGTTCTGTGCTGCATTCTCCCAAGTTGCACGAGGATAATCCGCATCCTGTGATGGATTAGATGGAGTCCAAGTATGGTCCAAATGGTATCTTACCAAGCCACCATCTGTAGCAGAATCTGACGCAGCAGATGCAAATGGCTCACGGAACAAACTACCTACAACTCGAGATACATTCCATGCTCCAGTAAGCTGAGTATTGAATGACCATCCCATATACTGGAAGCCAAGAGTAAGACCACAAATATACTCAGGGTCATCAGTGTAGCCCAAACCACGGATCTTATCATCCGCATCAATCTTACCATTCTTGTCAAGATCTACATACACACAATCACCCGGCTTTATATTAGACACAAGCTGATTTGGGAACTCAGTGCCAAACTCTTTCTTGTAATCCTCTTCACAACCTTCGTAATAGAACTTCCAGAATTTATACAAAGAACGAGAACCAATTCGATTATTCTTAAGCATTGAGTATTCGTTTGCAAGCGGAGCTTCATAACGTTCGATAATCTTATTCTGGTTATATGAAAGGTTCATCTTTGCCCAATAGCGGAAATTCTCTCCTATCTTATCATTCCAATTAAGAGTAAGTTCCCAACCCCAACTCTTAACTTCACCAAGATTTGAGTATGGCAACGTGATACCAAGGAACGTAGGAGTTGTTTGATTCTGCAACAAAATGTCCTTACGATGCTCGCGATAATAATCGAATGTAGCATGTAAACGGTCATCAAGGAAATTCATATCAATACCGTAATCCTGCTTGAATGCCTTTTCCCAAGACACATCAGGATTATTCTTGTCAGCCTCGACGGCTCCCTTTGAAACAGTACCGTTTTCAACACCAAAGTTATAACCAAATGCACCTGAATCCTTACCAGCACGCTCAAGCAATGCAGCCTGATTTACGTTATATGGGTCAGAAAGGTACATATATCGCTTACCACCAATCTTGTCGTTACCAACAAGACCACAAGAAGCACGCAACTTAACAAAAGTTACAACTTTCTTTAATGGTTCAAAGAATTTCTCCTCTGAAACTACCCAACCAACAGATCCTGAAGGGAATACACCAAATCTCTTGCCTGGGGCAAAGTTTTCAGAACCATTATAACCGATATTAAACTCAGCCATATAACGACTCTTGAAATCGTAAGTTGCACGTCCTGCAATACCTACATAAGTACGAGCAAGGTCTGAATATGTAGATGGATAATATTCCTTAGACTGGTTGTAAAGCAACAATCCAGAAACAGTATGTTCTCCAAAAGTACGGTTGTAGTTAAAACTACTCTCCATATACCAGTTTCTGCCTTTACCGTTCTGCTCAGTCTTGTAGCTTGGGTCTACATTATCGCCAGTCTTACGATAAATAATAGTCTCGCCATCCTCCAGAAGCACAGGATAATAAGTTGCTACACTAGCAGTTGTTGTTGTTAGAATATTATAAGATGTATTATATGCGCCCTTCAACTTGAAGCTCAAACCTTGAGTAAGAAAATCAAGTTTCTGATTAAGAGCAAGGTCTATGGAAATCTTACTGTTACTATTGTGGTAACCACCCGGCTGATATGCATAGTATGTCATTGGGTGAGAACCAACGAAAGGCAATTTGTTCGTAGGATCACTAGAACGGTTGTCTGTAGGCTCAACAGAGTTTACAACAAACATATCATCAACAAAACCCGGGCTACAGAATGGAGTTGCATAATATATAGCCTTAATCATACCTGAAGCACCCTGTCCTGTACGAGGTGTATCCTTATCGTCTACCTTACCAGAAATACTAGCACTAATCTGAGTTGTCTTAGTTGCATTGATATCCAAATTTGCACGATAGTTGAAACGCTGATATTCATAACCATAATTCCAAGACCTGCCCCACTCTTTAAAGATACCGTCCTGAGTATACATACCAGCAGAAATAAAGTATTTAACCTTATTATTTCCACCAGATATGTTTATATTGTGCTGCTGCTGAAGAGTCACATCCTTCATAATATAGTCAGCCCAATTTATACTTGGGAAGCGTATAGGGTCAGAACCTGTTCTGAACTTTTCGAGTACAGCCTCAGAAAATTCTGGAGACTTACCATCATTAAGACTCATCTGATTATGATATGTAGCATACTCATAAGAGTTTGCCAAATCAATCATCTTGGTTGGAGTAAGCGCTGTAAATGTTGTAGATATATTAATCTTTGCCTTTCCTTCCTTACCACGCTTTGTTGTGATAAGCACAACACCATTTGCACCACGCACACCAAATACGGCAGTTGCCGATGCATCTTTCAAGACAGTAATAGACTCAATATCGTTAGGGTCAATATCCCACATTTCACGTTCTACACCATCTACCTGAATAAGAGGAGAAGAATCAGCCCAAGTTCCTTGACCACGAACATAAATTGTTGCAGCATCAGCACCCGGTTCACCAGAACTCTGCACTGTTGTTACACCAGACAATTGACCTGCCAACACATTGTTTACAGAACTGACTGATGTACGGACAAGATCCTCTGACTTAACACTCGAAATCGCACCGGTTACAGTGACTTTCTTCTGCACGCCGTATGCTACGACTTCAACACCTTCCATATCAACGGTATTTGACTTCAGCGTAATCTTCATTCCGTTCTTTGCAACAACGGTCTGAGTATCATAACCGACATATGAAATCTGTAACTTAGTACCGGGCTTTACGTTAACCTTAAATCTACCATCAAGGTCGGTAATTGTACCTTGATTGCTGCCGTTCAGAATGACGATAGTTGCACCAATAATTGGTTCACCCTGATCGTCGAGAACGGTTCCAGTGATGCCTTGTGCATGCTGAGACTGCTCAGCCGCATTTGCCACCACGGTAGTGAGTGGGTTGAACGTCAAAGCCGAACACATCATTGCCACGGGCAAGATAGTTCCTTTAATAATGGTTTTGCTGTTCATGCTATTTAATTAAATTAGATTCTTATTAGTGATAGTATCAATATTAAACATCGCAAATGTACTATTCTACTATAAAAAAACGGTTGAAAAATGTTTCTATTTAGTAGAAATAAAAACTTTATGGCCATTTAGTATATAAATTCCATTCTGCGGCCTTTCTCTCTTACGTCCCTGAATATCAAAGATTTCGCCATCAGCTAAAGATTTTTCATCTCTTTTTTGTCGACGAATATCGGTTGTTAAATCGTTTTTTACATTTTGTTGTATCGAATACAACTGTGCCACTTCCTCGTCACTTAAAGCCTTGTTAAAAATGCACACATCATCAATCATCACAGGAGCAGTTCCCCACCACGAGCCGTAACCAAGATAGAAAACATCAGACTCGGAGAAGATGTTTTTTGAACTCTTGAAATCGGTACATGTCGAAGCAAATGCAAGATTATTGCTCTGCGTGAATTTCAGAATTCCATCGATGTAGATTGAAAATCCGTTGTCTGCAAAAGTGGCTGTGAGCAGATGCCATTCTTTAGTGCCCAACAGACTGTTTGTTGCCTTGTCGGGATGATTGACATCGTAGTAACCGTATGTTCCATTATATCCGAGATACACATTAGGAGTCATGTAAATTCGTCCCGCCGCGCCTTTGTTGTCCTTGAACGCCCAGATAGCATCGAACGAATTGGCAGCCATTCTGTTTACGAACATCGAAACCGTTACACCATTCGAGACATCTGCTCCCAACAGCGGATTGGGAAATTCTACATAATTTGATGTTGATGCCGAATCGTAGCCAAAATTAAGTTTCAGGACATTGCTCTGGCGAGTAGCATCGCTAACGATGCTTGGCTTGCTTGCACTTGCCTGAGCCGATGCAACACCTGTCTGAGATGTATTCGCACTATTTACGAAACCGTCTTCGAAGCGATAATAGCCTACAATATCAGTAAAGTTTTTTCGGATATTAAAATCAACAACAACCTGATATTGTTTTGAATATGATTCTTCATCCTTGCTTATAACAAGCGTTAGATTAGTCTTTCCGTTAGCCACCGCTGTTCCGTCTGATTTCAGAACGTCCTCGTCCGATGATTTCCAAGAAACAGTTGTACCGAGCAGCCCTTTTGTTGGCAGAGACAAATTGGCACATACTGATGTGCCATCGGTAATCGGGATATTAAGATTCTTAAGCGTGTAACTTATTGCGCCCTTGGCATCTGCCTTAGAACCCCATATCTCGAGACCCTGGGTTGTGCCGGCAACGCCTCCGCTACTGCAAACGGCAGTAAAGCACAATGCGCTTATGTCGGTATAGTCTATTGTCTGGCGAGTGAGCACACCTTTATATACAACATTGTTTATGTTAAGCGTGATGAAAGATGTGCCTTCCTTCAGACTCCACGAGCCACTATAACCGTCGTTGCTCTCAATCTTCCCGTCTTTGGTTAGAATGATATTTACAGGAGTCTGATTTTCAAAGTTCTTGTAGTTTACCTTATATTTGTGTGCGATGAACTGGTAAGTTCCTGCTATCTCTGATATCGAATACAACTGGCTTGATTCGATTTCGTTCTGAGTAACTTTCTCTCCGGCAAACTCGTATGGAGAAGCCACGAGCCATCCGTCCTCGTTTCGGAAAAGCTGATGCACTCTTACAGAATGTCCGTCGGTTCCGTCGTTGAATTTGGTGTGATAGATTACGAAACTTCTGCCGTCCTTATCGGTCATGGCAGAATTATGCCCTTGTGAAATCTCAGCAACAGGCATTGTGTCCCATTTGTAGTTGCCCATCAGCTTAACACCGCGGTTGCCAGTCGTTCCGCTTGCCGTTGTGCCGTAATTCATCTCGTACTTTCCAGAGAAAATGGCATTTGTTCCTTTGGTATCGACATACGGTCCTTCGGGATTATCAGCCCTGAAAACACGCATTTCGTAGCCGCCATCAGGACTGTAGAATCCGTAAGACATGAACAAATAATAATATTTTCCGATGTACTCGATATACGAACCTTCGCCCGAAACATACCAGCCGCCGGCAATCTTCTTTCCGAAATAAGGGTCGCTGGTTACATCGGCTGTTCCTGCATTTACAGCAGCGTAATTGACGGTATAATCGCGCAGACCTGTATTCTCGTCAAGATCAATGAGGTAGATTCCGCCGCTCCACGAGCCATAAGAAAGTTTGAGATTGCCTTCCTCATCATAAAAAACGCATGGGTCGATGGCATGAGGCAGATAAGTGCCCCAACTTGAATTTCTGTTGTATCGCGACGGAAGCGCAGACTGCTCTCCTATCGCTATCTCCAAATCTGATTTATGAAAGTCTTGGTGGGAAGATGTCTTTTTTCCGGTGAAACCAGAAAAAATGACTGGTCCTTGATAAACGTAAGGACCTTCAATATTATCGGAAGCAAGGCACACTATGGCAGAATTCCAATCGTCACCGTTAAGGCTCATATACATCAGCCATTTCTTCATAGTCTTGTTATATACAACATCGGGGGCCCACTGGTTTCCGCGAATTGTAAAATTGTTTACCGCACCTTGCCATTCGGGAATGTTATATGTTCCGAAATCCACTTCTTCTCCCTTGTAGTTTTTAACTTTTTTTACGGCATTGTCCAAGTAGGCCTCATCGTAACTGCAAGTCTGCACGGCATCGCCATTCATCTTGCCGAAAAGTTTTGAGGATGTAGACTCGCCGGTAACATAAGTCCAGTTTACCAAATCGGTAGATTTGGAAACCGCCATGTGAGAACCGAAAATATAATAAGTACACGTCTCTTCGTTAATGATAGTATCGATTACAACTGACGGATCGTGCACAGAGGTTCTCTTATATGAAACATCTTTATAATCTTCTGCAAGCGCATTATCTATGCTCATCACGCAAAAAACTATAAGGCTAACCACATGTGATATTTTCATTTAATATTATTAGTGAATTTCGGCTACAAATATAACTTTTTTTACAAAAGTATCACTACTTATTGTAAATAAATATCAAAAAAAAGTGGTTTGAAATCAAATTCCAAACCACCATTTTTATTGCATTATGAACATTAGTTTACCCATTTAACATAGCAGAAATCTTCGCGGTGTGGAAGCAAGTCGTTCTTAGGGAATATACGATATGCCACCTTGAAACTTCCGGCATTGCTCAGTTTATGAGTAACCTCGAATGTGTAAAGATTTCCTTCGCGCTTTGTTACCTTCAGAGGCTCAACGCTGTAGATGTGCTCTCTGCCGTTGGCATCTACCCTTACGGTTACAAGTTCCATGCCGATAGCATCGTCAAGTCCCTTCTCATCGACAACGAACTCTGCATGATATGTTACACCGCTTGAGATTGAGCCGTTTATCATTGCCTCGTCCTTCTTTGAAGAAACCACCTCGATGGCATCCCAACGCTCGGCAACAGCCTCTTTCCACGCAGCAATTTCCTTTGCCTTCTCGTAATTGTTCTTCTGAAGCAGAGCCGAACGCTTAGCCTCTTTCTGATAGAACTTATCGTAATAATCGTCGAGCTGACGCTTCATTGTGTAGTGAGGAGCAACCTGAGCGATAGAGTTCTTTACGGTCTTTATCCAGCCTTCAGAATAGCCCTTCTTGTTACGAGCATAGTACAATGGCAGAATCTCGTTCTCGAGGAGCGAGTAGATTGTTGCAGCATCAAGCTGATCCTGATAAGCGGTATTCTCGTAAGTACGCTTGTCTGTCAAAGCCCAGCCTGCACCTTCGCGATAGCCCTCGAGCCACCAGCCATCGAGAACAGAGAGGTTTACAACACCGTTCATAAGAGCCTTCTCGCCAGATGTTCCTGATGCCTCGAGCGGACGGGTTGGAGTGTTCATCCAGATATCAACGCCAGAGACAAGGCGGTGTGCAAGCTGCATGTCGTAATTCTCGAGGAAGATAATCTTGCCAAGGAACTCAGGACGACGGCTTATCTCGTAAATCTTCTGAATCAAGCCCTGACCTGCACCATCGTGCGGATGTGCCTTTCCTGCAAACAAGAACTGAACAGGATAGTTAGGATTGTTTACAATCTTTGACAAGCGGTCGAGGTCGGTAAACAACAAGTGGGCACGCTTGTAAGTAGCGAATCGACGGGCAAAACCAATCATCAAGGCATTTGGATTTATCTTCTCGAGGATAGACATAATCTTTGAAGGGTCGCCCTGATTCTTCAGCCAATCCTCGCGGAATGCCTTGCGGATGTGCTCAACAAGTTTGTTCTTCAATGCAAGACGAGTCTTCCAAACTTCCTCATCCGGCACATTGTAGATTGCCTCCCAGATGCTCTGGTTAGACTGATCTTTCAAGAAATTCTTGTCGAAGTACTTATTGTAGATATCCTTCCACTCTGTTGCGCTCCATGTTGGATAGTGAACGCCGTTTGTAACGTAGCCCACATGACTTTCCTCTGGGAAGTAGCCCTTCCAGATGTCAGAGAACATCTCCTGAGAAACCTTGCCGTGAAGCCAGCTTACGCCGTTAACCTCCTGACAAGTGTTGCAAGCGAATGTAGACATACAGAATCGTTCGTTGTGGTCATCCGGGTTCTTGCGTCCCATTCCGATGAACTCATCCCACGAAATCTGCAACTTGGCAGGATACTGCCCCATGTACTTGCCGAACAAGCCTTCGTCGAAATAGTCGTGACCGGCAGGAACAGGAGTGTGCACAGTGTAAAGCGAAGATGCACGGACAACCTCCAATGCCTGATTGAATGTCAAGCCCTCTTCGATATAATCAACAAGACGCTGAACATTGCACAATGCTGCATGTCCCTCGTTGCAGTGATAGATGTCTTTCTTGATGCCCAACTTCTTCAGAGTGAGCACACCGCCGATACCAAGCAGAATCTCCTGCTTCAAGCGGTTCTCCCAGTCGCCTCCGTAAAGTGCGTGAGTGATTGGACGGTCGAACTCAGAGTTCATCTCGTTATCTGTATCGAGCAGATAAAGTTTGATTCGGCCAACGTTCACCTGCCAAACATAGGCATGAACCATATAATTAACGTAAGGAACATCGACTACCAACGGCATTCCGTCGGCATCGAGAGCACGCTCCAAAGGCAGAGAACCGAAGTTCTGAGTCTCGTACTTGGCAACCTGCTGTCCTTCCATTGACAGAGTCTGAGTAAAGTATCCGTAGCGATACAAGAAACCTACAGCACACATATCAACATTACTGTCTGATGCCTCTTTCAGATAATCGCCGGCAAGAATACCCAAACCGCCAGAATAAATCTTGAGAACATGGCTCAAACCGTACTCCATACAGAAATATGCAACAGATGCACGTTTCTTGTCAGGCTCTACATCCATATACTGACGGAAAATTGAATAGACTTCGTCAACCTTCTTAATGACGCTCTTGTTCTTTGCCAAATCAGACAGTTTCTCGAAACTGAGGCGTTCGAGCATCAGGACAGGGTTCTGCCCTACCTGCTTCCACAAATCCTCGTCGAGCGATTTAAACAAGTCGGTAGCCTCATGATTCCATGACCACCACATGTTGTGTGCAAGTTCAGAAAGTTTTGAAAGTTCTTCTGGCACTCGCGATTTCACATTCACCTCTTTCCAGTTAGGTGTGTTTGAATTACTAGCCTTTATCTTCATAGTCTCCCAAATTTATTTTATTTATAACACAAGTATTCTCACTTTTTAGATTTGATTCTCTTTGCAGCATTAGAAAGCGCAACATCGTATGCCTTTACATAGTCCTCGATGAAGTTCTTCCACAATGCGTTGTCGGCAATCTGTCTTGCCTTTCGGCGAATTGCGTTTCGCTCGGCAACCTTCAGAGCGGTAAAAACAAGGATCGTGTTCTTTATCTCCTCGGCAGCCTCGTCGTAGTTGCTGTCGGTTCTGTGAACCACCTTTACTCCGTCTTCAATCTGACTGTACAAGCCGTTTGGCTTCAGGGTGTTTGCCCATAGTCCGAATCCGGCAAGATCGGTTGTGATGCAAGGTACTTTAAACGCGATGCTCTCGAGCGGAGTATAGCCCCAAGGCTCGTAGTACGAAGGATAGACGTTAAGGTCGTAAGCCGGCATCAAGTTGTAGTACGACATATTTAAAATGCCGTCCTTTCCATCAAGATAGCAAGGCACGAACATCACCTTCACCTTATCTTCAGGATTGTTGTTCAAGCCGTGATAGCGAAGTGCATTCAGAATCTTGTCGTCCTCGAAATTATTGAGATAGTGAGTGATGACAGGATTTGCAAGTCTGCGCTGCGTTGAATCTGTTCCGTCAAGGCGTTCTTTCAAATCTTGACGAGGATTGCCAACCCATGCCGGCACATTTATCACAGCGAGCACATTCTTCGACAAATCCGAATCTCTCAGTCGCTTTATCGCCTCGAGGAAGATGTCCAAGCCCTTATTCTTAAACTCGTATCTTCCGCCAGTGCCGACGATTATCGTGTCATCGTTCGACATCTTACAGCCGGTAAGAGCCGAAGCAACATCAAGAATTCTCTGTCTAGCCTTCTTTCTTACTGAATTATATTCTGGCAATTTCGGAACAAAATCATTCTCGAAGCCATTTTTCAGAACCACATCAGGCTCTTTTTCGAGCAACTGCTTGCACTCGGCAGCGGTGATGTCGCTCACGGTCGTAAAGCAATCGACATTGTGCGCGGCCTGCTTCTCGACTGAATGTTTGCTCTGCATATTCAGTTCCTCTGCCATCTGGTCACCGTTGTAGGCAAACATATAGTCGTAGAGCGGCTTTCCGTTTCCAGCAATAGAACGGCCGATGCTTGTAGCGTGCGTGGTAAAGATTGTTGCGATTGTAGGAACATATTTCTGCAAGTACAACGCACCGAGAGCCGTCATCCATTCGTGTGCCTGATAAACAACCTTCGACTTCTTTGTAATTTCGTTCTTATAGAAACTCTCAACGACTTTGGCAGCCGCATAAGAGAACATCGAAGCTTCGTCGTAATCGCCATAGGCATGAAGCGAATCAATTTTGTAGTCGTTCCACGCGTTTGTATATATTTCGTTCTTTCTGATAAAGAACGGATTGAAATCTACAAGAAAAACTATCGGCGTTCCGGGAATGTTCCATCTACCAGTTCTGACAGACAGACCTTCGCCGTGCGATGCTTCCAACCACTTAGGAAACAACGTGCTATCCTCGATAAATAACGGATTTTCCTTATCTCTCCAAAAATCAGGTCCAACGAAGAAGACTTTGTCTTTCATCATCTTCTGTAAAGTCTGCGCTCTTGTAGAAAGCACCGTGTAGATGCCACCAACCTTGTTGCAGACTTCCCAACTGGATTCAAATATATAATCAGGTATTTTCTTAGTCCTCGCAGTCATAGCATAAAATATAAATATGTTTGATGGCAAATGTAAAAAAATAATTTAAACAAACATCATAATTTTACAAAAACATGTTTCAAAACATATATTTACTTATTAAAAATCAATTTTGCTTGTGATAATACTGTCCTCTTTTCAAGGTTATTTTTCCGTTCTGAATTGCATGTTTTGGACATCTGTGGTAACAACCAAGACAACCGACGCATGAGCCATCGCACTTCCATGCCGGTTTTCCGTTTTTCATCTCGATATTATGAACAGGGCAGGCTTTCGCGCACAATCCACACTCAATGCAATCATCCGTAACCCAATATTTTGAATCAACTTTCTTCAGACTCAGATTAAAAAGCGGTCTGATTAAGTATGTCTTTATCCACGGAATAGACGTAACGAGCAAAGCGAAGGAATTTGAACGTGCACCAAGTATCGTGTTTATTCTTGCCACTTTCTTAACAGCCTTGCGAAGCTTGCTCTGCTCCAAATCTTGACTGTCAACATCGAAAAACGGCAGCAAGACGTATGTATTCGGCATCTGAACAGAAAAACAGCTGTCGAGTCGCCACCCTTTTCTTTCGAAAGCCGACTTCATCACTCTATCTGTATAGCCAACATCATCGCCACAGGTACATGCAAAAAACAAATAATCTGGGCGACCATCAAGCGTATCAACTTTAACCTTATCAATAAAATCGAGCACAATCTGCGGAGGTCCCCACGAATATACAGGAAATACGAAGCCCAACAATTCGCCGGGTTCAAGATGATAGCTGCATGAAGTGTTAATCTCATCGCCTATCGGCATCAACTTTGTCTTTTGGCAAGAGGCAATCTGCTCGGCAACCCACTTGGAATTGCCAGTTCCAGAAAAATAGAATATCATAAATTAAGCGTTTACATTATAAGTTGTCATCGGAAACAAAAGAGGGCGCTAATAAAAGCGCCCAATTATTTTGCCGTCAAAATTTCAATTTTATGACTTTGAATCATCATTTCCATAACCATAGCCGTAGCCGTATGAGCCATAACCATAACGACGATAACCGTAGCGATAGCCGTAGTGATAGCCATACTTGCTGTAACCATAGTTAAAGGTATCTGATGTACCATTAAGCACGACAGCCATATTTGTCATCTGCTTGTTTATGTACAGTTTGTCAATCTCAGGAACCAACTCTCTCTGCATCAAGTTAGCACGGATAACGAACAATGTCATATCCACATGCTTGGTGATGATTGTTGGGTCTGTCACAATCTCAACAGGAGGACAGTCAATTACGACATAATCGTATTTTTCTCTCAGTTTACCGAGCAGAACTGCAAGTCTATCGTTATCAAGAAGTTCGGCCGGGTTTGGAGGAGTTGTTCCTACAGGGATAACATCCAATCCCTTACACAGAGAATCCTTGTAAATAATATCCTCAACATTATCGTACTGGCCACTCAGATAGTTAGCCACACCCGGTTTTGGACGATTGAGATACTTAGACAAAGAACTCTTACGCATATCCAGGTCAACAGCCACAACCTTCTTTCCCTGGATAGCCAAACTTACAGACAAGTTAGCAGAAATGAAAGTCTTACCACTACCCGGATTTGCAGACGTAAACATAATGACCTTCTTATCCTTGCCAAGCATAAATGCCAAGTTGGTACGCATTACACGGAAAGCCTCGTTGATAACGTTGCTGTTATCCTGCTTAACGACGACAGCCGTAGTCGTATTGATTGCAGGTTTCTTCTTCTCATAGAAATGAGTCTTAGGTGCCTGCAACAACGGAATTTCTCCGGCAAACGGAGCTGCCATATTCTCCAAGTCCTTCTTTCCACGAACCGATGTGTTCATTGACATCAGAAGAAATATGATACCTCCCGGAATAGCAAGACCGACAACAAAAGCAATAAGGTAAATCTTACTTGTCGATGGAGATGTAGGGAAGTTGCTACCCATCGGAGGAGTTATCACACGAGTATTGTACGCCGTAAATGCCTGAGACAACTCGTTCTCCTCACGCTTCTGCAACAAGAACAAGTATAGAGCCTCCTTTACCTTCTGCTGACGCTCAACAGAAAGCAGATGCTTTGCCAACTTAGGGTTCGAAGCCATAACAGAGTTACTCTTAGCCTCGGTAGTCTGCGAACTGCGAATCTGGTGATTCAGAGTCTTTATCTGGTTATCAACAGAAACGATAATTGCACTTCGCATAGACTCCAACTGCTGCTCAAGGTCCTTAACCAAAGGGTTGCTTGCAGAAGAGTTAGCCAACAAACTGTTATGCTGCAACAGAATTGTATTGAATGAGGAAATCTGCCCCTCGATTGCTGTGTTTCCTATACCTGAATTGACAGGTAATAGTTGATGTTTCTTGCTTGGGTCGCTAAGATAAGTACGGATATACTTAGCCATAGCCAAATTGTTATTAAGCATAACAACCTGATTACTTGCCGCATTTGCCTGATTCAAATACAATGACGAAACCGCCTCTACATTAGGAATAAGATGCTCGCTCTTGTATGAAGAAATATCATTATCGACATTGCCAAGTTCTCGTTCAATAACCTCCAAACGCTCATTAATGAACTGCGAAGTACTAATTGCAATCTTGTTCTTATCAGATACCCACTCCTCGTTATATACAACAATAAGCGTATTGATGAAATCCTCGGCACGCTGAATAGAAACATCATTATAAGAAAGTTCTACTACTGTTGCGTTCTTATCCTTCAGTGTTGCGTTCAAACCACCAGCATATCTATCTGTTGTGGAAATCAGATTTGTGCGACCAACCTTGATATTCATATCCTCATCACCCTTATAAAAGGCTGTAGGATTAACAACAATTGTACCGATTGGTGTCTTAATCTGCGATCCAAGCTTACCTGAACATTCCTTGTCGAACACCTCTCCGTCTCTTGCCAACTTTGAAAGTTTTACTTCTCCATTATTAATATACATTTCAAAGCTACAATTCGAATAATCAGGAAGTTCCAAAACGTTAGCCACAACAGGAAGAGTCTTTCCGTATAGAGTCACATCGTGGAATGTGCCGTCAACACTATAATTATAATCAAGGTGAAGTCGCTTTACCGTTTCCATTACTGTTGCTGGCGACTGCAAAGAAATAAGTTCGTTATTTACATTCGTAGCACTGTTAAACAATCCCAAATCTCCAAGATTGCTAAGCTCATTGGCTATTGAAGAACCTGAATTTTTGTCCTCTTTTATAAGAATAGAAGCAGATCTTGTATAAACTTTTGGTTTACGCAGAAGATATAACTTAGCGCAACCCAACGCAATTACAACAGCAATAACAAACCACTTCCAGTTTGCAAGATACAAGAACAACAAATCCTGAATGTTTACAGAAGAATCTGCTGTATCAGTCTGTTGAACAGGGTTTACAACCCGTATATTCTGCTGTTTTGTCGATGTATTTCCTTGTTCCATAATAATTATTATTTCTTAAGCAAAACGGCAATTGATGTCAGCAGCGAGGCAACTGAAATCCAAAATGAAGTAGAAAGGACGTTGTTTCCGTTTACAGTAGACTGACGGGCACGCATAGTGTTTGGTTCAACATACACCACATCATTCTGCTGAATATAATATGCAGGAGACATTGCCAAACTGTCAGCACAACATAAATTCAGACGATAAACTCTGTTTTTTTCGCCCTCACTACGCATCACTACAACATTCTTTCTCACACCAAATATAGTAAGGTCACCTGCAGTGCTCAAAGCCTCGAGAACTGTGACACGGTCTTTTTCAATGGCAAAACGTCCTGGACGCGCGACCTCGCCCATAACGGAATAGAACATTTTATCGAACTCAACAGTTACAACGGCATCCTTCAACAAATCGCTTGAAATCAGTTTGTCCTTTATTAACTCAGCTATTTCAAATCTGTTCTTTCCTGCAACATTTATCTTTCCAAGTATAGGAAAATCGATTTCGCCATTAGCATCGACCGTGTAACTACACATCATCTGCGAGGCATAACTTTTTGTTGAGCCTACATAATTTCCTGTAACACCCAAGTTAAACATCTGTCCAAGCTGAGGGTCACGAGTACTGACGACAATACTTAATTTGTCTTCAGGTCTTACCTTTATTTCTAAAGGAGATTGTATATTTACAACCTGCCCATCCTTTACATCTTGAAAATAATTTATCTGCTTTGGCGTGCCACATGAAACAAGAATCATCGCAGCAGCAAGATAACAGAATTGTTTTTTCATATCCGATTCAAACAGTTATATAAATCAATATTTTCTAATTAGTTCGCAAAAATAAACAAAATTTATCATTAAAACAAATACATTAAACACTTTTTTCAAAAAGCTAAAATTTCTTTCCAAACACAATACTCACAAAAGTCTGCCAAAGTATTGCGCAATCGAAAAAAAATGAACGGTGTTTGAGATAGAACAAATCATATCTCAACCGCCTTAACATCTTGTCCATCGTGTCGGTGTAGCCGTTGTGCAAAGTAGCATAGCTTGTAACACCCGGACGTATCTGATACAAATACACATATCTGGAGTCGCGCTCCAAAATCTGGTCAATGTAGTATTTTCGTTCTGGACGCGGCCCAACAAATGCCATGTCGCCTACAAAAACATTCCATAGCTGCGGAAGTTCGTCGAGATGATGTTCACGAAGGAATCTTCCAATTTTTGTCAGACGCGGGTCATTGACTTCATCGCTCATGCACAACTGAGGTCCTTTTTCCTCGGCATCAAGTTTCATACTTCGGAACTTGTATATGTAAAATGGGCGACCAAACAACCCGATTCTCTCTTGCTTATATATTACCTTTCCGCCATCTTCACGCTTTATCAGGATATACAGAACCACGAACAGCGGAGAGAATACAACAAGACACAATAAAGCAAGCAAGCAGTCAATCACTCGCTTTACTTTTCGTTCTATAATGTTCATTCCATCAGAAACGAACTTTTCATCATCGAACAAATCCACTGAATCATTATCTTGTTAAAACGCTGCAAAAATACTTCTTTTTATCCAAATGCACAAACAAATTCTGTTTTTTCAGCAACAAAGGCATTTTATTGCCGAAAATCAGAAAATAAAAAAGATGCCCCACGAATAAACATAAAGATTCGCGAGGCATCAGAAATAACTAAAGCATTTTTATTTCAAAGTAAACGGAACGGTACACTTTATGTCGCGAGAACTTGAGCCGATATAAGCCTTGAACGCTCCGCTCTCGAACACCCAATCGTGCTTTCGGTCGCTGTAGAACTTAAGCATATCGTCTGTAATGGTGAACGAAACGACCTTTTCTTCACCCGGCGCGAGCGAGATTTTCTCGAAGCCTTTAAGTTCTTTCAGAGGGCGTGTAACTGAGCATTTTACATCGCCGATATAAAGTTGGACAATTTCCTTTCCTTCTACGCTTCCGACATTCTTTACAGGAACGCGAACGATGATGTTTCCACCGGCACTCATTGTCTTTGTTGAGACGGTTGGCTTTCCGTATTCGAACGTTGTATAACTTAATCCGAAGCCGAATGGGAACTGAGGCTTGATTTTCTTTGTATCGAACCAACGATAGCCCACAAGAACATCTTCCTTATACTCCACATTTATACTGTCGCCCGGATAGCAGATTGAGCCGAACGAATGTGCTCCGTAATCCTCGAGTTTTACTCCGTATGTCATCGGAAGTTTTCCGCTTGGATTTACCTTTCCGCTAAGGACATCGGCGATGGCATCGCCTGCGGCAGAACCACCATACCACGTCTGGATTATTGCCGGAACATCTTTCAGCCAAGGCATCATAACCGGATTCCCGCTGCACAGAACCATAACGAAGTTCTTGTTAACCTGCAAAATAGACTCGATGAGTTTGTCCTGACAGAAAGGCAAGCCGAATGTTGTGCGGTCGCCAGCCTCGCAATCCTGCTCATGATTCTTGTTCAAGCCGCCGACGTAGATTACCAAATCGGCATCCTTGGCAGCCTCGACAGCCTCGGCACGAAGCGATTCGTAAACTGCATCGGAAATAACCTCGACACGACCGAACATTGATGCTCCAGAACGATAACCCTCGGCATACTTTACTCTGCCCGGAGCCAATTTACTGATGCCTTCGAGCGGAGATGTCTCGTGCTTTGGCTTCAACTCTGAAGAGCCACCAGCCTGAACGAGCGTTCTGCGACCGTTTTCGCCTACGACGAGTATTTTCTTGTAATCGTCGAACTTCAAAGGCAAGATGTTGTTTTCGTTTTTCAGAAGAACGATAGCCTCATCGGCAACCTTACGAGCCACATTGTAATGCTCGGCACTCGCCATTGAGCCGAATCCGCGATTTTTGTTCATCGCTGTGCGGAAAATAAGACGAAGGATTCGCGAAGCCTTGTCGTTAAGAACAGTCATCGGCACTTTTCCTTCCTTTATCATTTTGAGGAACGGCTTTGCAAGATAATAATCGTCGTATGTGAACTTGCTTTCGGATGTGAGTCCGTTGGTATACGAACCCATCTCGATGTCTAGTCCGTTCATAGCAGCCTCGTATGTGTCGTGGCAACCGCCCCAGTCGGTTATCACGCAGCCATCGAACCTCCAGTCACCTTTCAGAATTTTATTGATTGTCAAATCGTTGTGACAAGCGTGCTGACCGCGGATTTTGTTGTACGCGCCCATTATGCTCCATGCCTTTCCTTTCTCGATGGCAGCCTTAAATGGGTAAAGATAGATTTCGTGCAACGCTCTGTCCGAGAGTTCAACATTGATATGACCGCGCCAAAGTTCCTGATCGTTAAGCACATAATGTTTTACGCACGTTGCCACTCCATTTTTCTGAACAGCCTGAATATAAGGCACGCACAATGTTGCTGCAAGAAACGGGTCCTCGCCCATGTATTCGAAGTTTCGGCCGTTAAGAGGCGTTCTTGCAATATTTACACCGGGACCGAGAATAACGTTTTTGTTTCTGTACAGACATTCTTCAGCAAGAGCCTGACCATATTGCGCTGCCAAATCGGTGTTCCATGTCGAAGCAAGAGCCGTGAGCGATGGAAAGGCAGTACACGAATCGTTCGTCCAGCCGGCATAGCCCCAATTGTCCCAGTTTATCTCGGCACGCACTCCGTGAGGACCGTCGCTCATGTGCAACTCAGGAATTCCAAGCCGCGGACATCCCGGACTTGTGAACTTGCTCTGCGCGTGGCACATTGCGACTTTTTCTTCAGTCGTCATTCTGCTCAAAGCATCCTGAACGCGACTTTCAATAGGCTTTGTTTCATCAAGATACACAGGCAACTGAGCCAAAACAGGCTTGGCAATCAGTGCCACCATCAATACTGCAATTATTTTCTTCATATTATATTTTTAACGAATTACATCTATTTCTACACTTGCAGGCGTAAGTACTCCGCTGGACGCCGTGAGTTTAATCTTTCCGGCATCGCCGTTGTTCTGAACGACCACCAGACATTTTCCATAGAATGCACGGCGGCAGTCAATCTTGAATCTCTCTGAAGAGATTGGCGAACCGTTGTCTACTCCAATAATCTTGGCATTTCCTTGCGAGATTACGAAGCGGACAAGGTCGGTTGCATCAGGGCAAAGATGTCCTTGCTGGTCGAGAATCTCGACTGTTATGTACGTCAAATCGCGGCGGTCAGCCTTCTGAACTGTTTTGTCGGCTGTCAGACGAATAGACCTCGGCTTGCCTGCCGTGAAAATTTCTTTTGTTCCGACAACCGCACCATTCTTTCTGGCAACGACCTTAACAGAGCCCGGACGATAGAATACCTTATTCCACACGGCATGATAGCAATGTTCTGTTTTTTTCCTCACGCCTCGGCTTTCGCCATTAACAAAGAGTTCCACCTCATCGGCATTGTTGTAGTAGCACCACATATCAATTTCGTTGCCCTCGTCCCATGTCCAATGCGGGAAGAGATGAAGAACCGGTTTGTCCGACCATTCACTCTGATACAAGTAATAAGCATCTTTCGGAAAGCCTGCCAAATCAACCACCCCGAAGAACGAACTTCTTGCCGGCCATCCGAAAGGAGTTGGCTCGCCGATGTAGTCGAAGCCTGTCCATAGGAACTGTCCGGCTACAAAATCGTTATTCTTCACGACATCGAGCGTTTCCTCGTGCGTGCTTCCCCACGGAACATGACAGTTGTCGTATGATGAGCATGAGAATGTTGCATCCTCGAACGGAATGTCCCAACGCTTTGGCCAGATGAACATCGAGTCGCTCGGCATTCGGTAGTAGCCGCGAGTAGCAAGAGCCGAAACGCTTTCGGTTATGATGAAAGGCTTTCCGGGAAAATTCTTCGGAACATCGGGAATATTCTGATTATGATAGTTATAGCCGATGATGTCGAGTCCTTCAGCCTTGAACAGATTGTTTGCTGGAGACGGTTCGTTGCATCCAGCTGTTACAGGGCGCGTTTGGTCCAAATCCTTCACAATCTTGATAAGATGCTCGGTGAGGAGCGTGTTCATGTTCTTTTTCCCGCTCTCGATTTCCTGCTTTTCATTATGACCGAAATTAAGCACGAGATTTGCCATCGCAAGCGACAAAGTGTCGGCATTTGCGCTGTTCCACTGCTCAAGAACCTCGTTTCCGATGCTCCACATAACGATGCACGGATGATTTCGGTCTCTTCTGACCATATCCCTCAAATCAACCTCATGCCACTTGTCGAAGAAACGCGCATAATCGTTCGCGGTCTTGCGACGGCGCCACATGTCGAAAGCCTCGTCCATAACCACAAAGCCCATTGTGTCGCACATGTTCAGCAACTCGGGGGCTGGCGGATTGTGAGTGCATCGGATTCCGTTACACCCCATATCCTTCAGCATCTTAAGTTGGCGATGAAGAGCCACGTTGTTGATGGCTGCGCCCAAGCATCCCAAATCGTGATGAAGACATACGCCGTTTATCTTCATGTTCTTTCCGTTAAGGAAAAAGCCTTTGTCGGCTGTGAACTTTATGTTTCTGATTCCGTAAGGAGTTTCGTAACTGTCAACAAGGAAACCGTCAATCTTAATCTCGGTAAACAGAGTGTACATATATGTATCGTCGAGATTCCAGAGATGCGGATTGGCTACATCGAGCGTGTGTACGATGTCGGTGTTAGAATCAGTAGTAGGCGCAATTATCGGTCTTGACTCTGCCTCATCTACGACATTTCCGTCGCGGTCTTTCAGAATAGACTTGACCTCGACTGTCTCTTGCTTTCCTGTTTTGTTGCATAGAGTCGTCACAACCTCAAGTTCGGCAGCCTTCTCAGTAAGACTTGTTGTCTTTATGTAAGTTCCGTCTGTCACGACGTGAACTCCGCCCGTCTTAATCAGATAGACATTTCGATAGATTCCGCAACCCGAATACCAACGGCTGTTTGGCTGGTCGCTATTATCAACCTTCACGAGAATTACGTTATCTCCATCAAAATTAACCAGACTTGTAAGTTCGTATTCGAAAGGAATATATCCGTAAGGACGCCATCCAATCTTCTTTCCGTTGAAGTAGACGGATGTATTCATGTAAGCACCGTCGAAATGAATGTAGATGCGTTTTCCGGCATCTTTCTTGTCAATCTTGAAGTGCTTGCGATACCACCCCACTCCACCGGGCAGAGCACCGCCACCCGGGCCCGAAGGATATTTCTCGCTGAAATATCCTTCGACAGCCCAATCGTGCGGAAGATTTAAATATTTCCAACCCTCGTCGTCGAACGACTGTCTCATCGCTTTTCTCTCGTTTAGATGCGGGTCGAGGCTAAATCGCCATCCGAAATCAAAGTTTTCAACCTGTCTGCCATCGCCCGAACCACTGGCATGGACCACTACAGTGCATAGTAAAATCCAAATGAAGTTAACAATTCTTTTCATAATGCAATAAATTTGCCCGCAATATACAAATTTATAGTCTTATAACAACTTTCTTTCCAGAATATTTAACTTCAATGCCTTTTTCGTTGAGATTGAACGGCTTAGCATTGTCCTTATCTACCAAAATTATGTTGAATGTTCTGCTTTGGAGCATTCCGTCGAACGAGCCCTTGCGGTCGGCTATCGTAAGAGATTTCTTCTCATTGTTATAGATGAAATCGATAGTCGAATATTTGCCCTTCTCGTAGTTGTAGTTCACGTTCTCATCTTCGTAAAGCTGGAACGAGCCGTCCTTTCCGGCATAAACATACAACGTAATGTTCTCAGGCTTCTTCTCATCGCTATACTGCAAATCAAGACCGAAAGGAATTATTGCGCCCTCCGGAACAAACAGCGGAATCTGCTCGTAAGGAGCATCAACTGTCTGTTTTCCACCGCCGTATACATATTTTCCTGTATAGAAATTATACCAGCCTGTGCCACTAGGGAAATAAACTTCTCTGCTGCGCGCCTTGTACTCAAGAACCGGACATACCATGAACGACGGGCCGAACATATACTGGTCGGCAATGTCGTACACGTTCTTGTCTTGGAAATCCATAGCCAAGCCTCGCATTATCGTGTAATCCTTGAAATGAACCCAGCCTGCCATAGAATACAAGTACGGCATCAGATTATAGCGGAGTTTTGTATATTCCTTTATCACATTGTAGCATGGAGTTCCCTCTGGCGAGAGATTCCAGATTTCGCGGAATGGGAATTGTCCGTGAGTACGATACATCGGAACGAATGCTCCAAACTGATGCCAACGTGCATTCAGTTCGCGCCACTCGTTGAGGTCGTTGTTCTCGAGACCTGTTTTCTCAAAGAACTTCTGAGCCTCTTCGTAACGCTTCTCTACACAAAATCCGCCGATATCCATAGACCAGAATGGCACTCCACACATGCTGAAGTTCACTCCAGCAGTAATCTGTGCTGCCATATCTTCCCAGCGTGTACCGATGTCGCCGCTCCATGTGGCAGTTGAATATCTCTGCTCGCCGGCAAATCCCGAACGAGTAAGCAAGAACACGCGCTGATTTGGCTTCACGCTGCGCTGTCCGTCGTAAATTGCCATCGCATTTGGCAGGGAGTAAGCATTGAAATACTGGTCGGAAGGACCAAGAGCCGTAGGACCGCAAAGAGCCTTTCGGTAAGGCATTGGAGTACAATCGCGAATGTTTGGCTCTGAGGCATCCATCCACCAAGCATCAACGCCATATTTAAACAAATGCTCGTTCATCTGATTCCAGAAAAGCTTGCGCGCGCCAGCCGAATAAGCATCGTAGAACGAGCCTACATAACCCGGTCCGACCCAGTCCTTTATATTGTCCTTTACTGCCTGCATATACATCCAGCCGTTCTTTTCAAACTCCTTGAAATGCTCGGTATTGACGTAGTATTTTGGCCAGTGCGAAATCATGTAGTGCGCATGCATTCCGTGAATTGAGTCAATCATCTTCTGAGGCTCTGGAAAACGCTTTGGGTCGAACTCGAAAGAGCCCCACTGGTCTTCTTTCCAGTAAAGCCAGTCCTGAACTATGTTGTCGATTGGCAGATTATTGTCGCGGAAGTGCTTCAGAGTGCTAACAATCTCATCTTGAGTGTTGTATTTCTCTCGGCTCTGCCAAAATCCGAGAACCCACTTAGGCATAACCTGAGCCTTTCCGGTAAGAGTTCGGTAGCCGCTGATAACCTCATCCATATTCTTTCCGGCAATGAAATAATAGTCGAGCGACGGGGTCATCTCGCTCCAGAAAGATAACTTTTTCTGTTCTTCTTCTGATTCCGGAGCAATGGCACGAAGACTGCAATAAGAATCGCCGCCATCAGGATACCAGTCGATTAACAGATGATGCTTCTGCCCTTTCTTCAAATCAACGTTGAATTTATACGAATTAGGGTTCCATGCCGTGCGCCAACGTTCAGAAACCACCTCCTTGCCATCGATGTAGACCTTCATGTATCCGGCATAGTATAGAAGGAAACGGTAAAGGGCATCTCTATCGGGCTGAATATAGCCCTCATACTGAACGTGAGAACCGTTTAGAGGGAAAGCCTCTGGAAAATTCTTGCGAGTATAAATATGGTCGAAATAGAGCGAATCTTCGGTTCTGACAACCTTCTTTGCGCCAGTAATCGCAAGCGGGATGTACGTTCCCGTCAGTCCGCCAGCCTTTCCGTCCTTGTCGTAAAGTTTGAATGCCTTCTGAAGTTGAAGATAGTCGTTCGGATTTCCCCATCGGCAAAGTGAATAACTGTCCCAAAGGATTCCATAGTTGTGCGTACTGATTATGAACGGGATTGACACCTTTGTGTTATACTGATAGAGTTCCTCGCTCTTGCCCTTGTAGTTCATGTCGTTGGCCTGATGTTGTCCCAAGCCGTAAAAGGCCTCATCGTCTGAACTTTCGAACACGGTTCGGTAACTGTATCCTTTTGTATCGCCTACGTTGTATGGAGTGAATGTCTTTCCCTTCTCCGAATCTTCCTTAAGAATAACATTTCCGGTGAGGTCGGTAAACTTAACCTCGCCAGTCTTTTTGCACACAACCGCCTTGATTGACTGGGTTGTGAGCGTTACCTCCTTGTCGTTTTCGGCAACGGTATATTTTGGCTTTGCCTTCTGAGGCACGATTATCAGGCTTGTGCTCTTTGGGAACACAGCATCGGGAGTTGCCTCGACACGGATGATCTTGTCGCCAACAACCTGTAGTTTCACGGCCTTAGGCTTGCTAGAATCCTTCTGTTCCAGCCTTATAACAATACCGTTTCCGACCTTGTCGTAAGCAAACAAGCCTTGACTTAGTGCAAGCAAACCTGCACATAGTATCATTTTAGCGTTCTTCATTGATTTTTTTATTAAAAGTTATTTCTGCAAAAATAAGCAGAACTTTTCAATAAAAATTGTACAAATTAGACGCAAAAATGATACAATTTTGTTAATTCTTATGTTTTTTTGTTAAATCATTTTGTGCAATGATTCTTTTGATACTCCGAAGGTAACATTCCGTACATATCCTTGAAATATTTACTGAAATATCTCGGACTGTTGAATCCTACCATGTAAGCCACCTCAGATACGTTCAGCTGGCTGTCGCGAAGCAGATGCTTTCCACGTTCAACGCGAAGGGCGCGAATAAGTTCCAACGGAGTCATGCCCGTCACGCCAAGAATCTTCTTGTACAGATGAACGCGCGAGATGCCCAGACTCTCGCTTAGTTCCTCAACGGTAAGGTCGATTTTGCTGATATTCTCGTTAATGTAGAATGTTGCACGCTCAACAAGTTTCTCGTCTCTGACAGAATATTGCCTTGTCGTCTCGGCTTCTGCCGATTCAACTTCCGGCTCACGATTCTGAGTTTCTTCGTGAGAACCCGATTTCTCTACGATTCTTTCGACTTTGAGCATGAGCATGTCGAGGTTGAACGGTTTGGTTATGTAATCGTCGGCACCGCTGCGAAGTCCTTCGACCTTGTGTTCCTCGGCAAGGCGGGCGGTGAGCATGAAGAACGGAATGTGCCTGAAACGTTCGTCTTCCTTAACACGCTTGCAGAGTCCGTTGCCATCGAGAAGCGGCATCATAACGTCGGAAAGAATGATGTCGGGCGTACACATCTGCAAGAATTTCCATGCCTGCTCACCGTTGCGCGCACAGACAACCTGATATTTCGAAGAGAAACATTCTTCCATAAAGTCGAGAAAATCCTTGCTGTCGTCTACAATCATCACCAGCGGAGCGTTTTTCTGCCCTGTAATGACCATATCGTCCTTCTCAACAATAAGTTTTGAACATTCTTTTGCAACAGATTTTCGGGTCTCGGAAGCCGGAATTTTCTTTTCCAACACAACAGGAATATCGACAATAAAGACTGAACCGCCGCCAACATTGTCAACAACCTTGACCGTGCCTTCGTGCAAAGAAACAAATTCTTTTACGAGGCTAAGTCCGATGCCACTTCCGCCGCAGACATCAGTAACGCCTTCGGTTTCAGTCTGATAAAAACGTTCAAAGATGCGAGTTTTATCCTCATCCTTTATTCCAACGCCAGTGTCGGCAACTCTGATTTCGAAAATCTGCTGAGAGTTTTCGCGTTCCAAAACCTGAAGCGACACGTCAATTCGTCCACCTTCGGGCGTGAACTTGCACGAATTTGACAACAGATTCATAACTATTTTGCCCATCTTGTCCTCGTCGAACATCATATAGAACGACGGCTGAGACGAGTAGAAAGTGATGCAGAATTTGCGGTCGAGCAACTCGCTGAACGAGTTTGTTATGTTTTGAATGAAACTTACGATATCTCCGTTGATTCTGTTCAGTTTGAACGACGACATATCGCTCTTTCTGAAATCGAGCAACTGGTTTACGAGCGTCAAGAGTTTCACAGCGTTGTTGTGAACCATCGAAAGAGTTTTCTTCTTTGCTGCGTCGGTCTCGTTGCTCAGCAGATTGGCAATTGGCGTGATGATGAGCGTCAGAGGCGTGCGTAGTTCGTGGCTCACGTTGGTAAAGAATCGCAGTTTCATCTCGTCAACCTCGTGGTCTTTCTCAGCCTCGCGCTTAATCTGCTCAATGCGGAGTTTCTCCTTCTGCCTGCGGATTGTACGGTTATGATGATACCAATAGAAGCAGCCAAGCAGAACGGCATACAAGAAATAAGCCCACGGAGTGCGCCAGAACGGCGGATGCACAACGATGGTCAGCACGCTCTCGACATCGCTCTCGTAGTCACCGTTTACGCATTTCACGCGCAATTTGTACGTTCCGGATTCAAGTCCCGTAAAAGTCAGCACATGCTGATTGGCATCTGTGAAGAGCCAGTTATCGTTAAATCCTTCGAGTTGATATTTGAATCTTGTCTTCTCGGTAAACCGATAATCGTCCAATCCAAGAGCAACGGAAAGCACATTCTGGTCGTAATTCAGTTCGATAATGCCGTTGTTTGCCACGGCACTTTTCATCACTACCCTACCGTCGTACTTCTCGCCAACCACAACATTCTTGTTAAAAAGCTGAATCTGCGAGAACAGAACCTTCGGCAGCTTCTTGTGTTTTATCACGCTCTGTGGATTGAAATCGTTGATTCCGGCGGTACAGCCAATCTGAATCTCTCCCGAATGTGTCATCAAGATTGAGCGCAGATTGTAGTCCAAGCCCACAAGTCCATCGTATTCGTAATAATTGTAAACCTTGAATTTCTTTTTAGAATCAGAGTCTATGACAATGTTCGATAGTCCTTTCGACGTGGTTATCCAGATGTTATGCTGTCTGTCTTCGGCAATTCCGCAGATAACGGAACTGGCAAGACCTGTGCTTTCGTCGAGAATGTCGAGTTCATCGTCCCGCGCATTGAATATGTTCAGACCGTTGTCCGTAGCAATCCAATAAAGTCCCCGGCTATCGACAAAAACCTGATTTACGTTTCCTTTCGAAAATTGCTTGTCGTGATGAATGGTTCCGACATAATTGTTTATATGATAGTCCAAGCCGTTTATCACCGAGATGCCTTTTGAACCGCCAAGAACGATGTTGCCGCAGCCATCAACCACAACCGACGACAGATAATCGGAAAGGATTCCGCAGTTTGCCGAGTTGAATGTTGTGAAAGAATTTGACGATACATCGAATTTCTGCAATCCGCCGCCCAGAGTGGCAATCCAGATGTTACCTTTCCCGTCCTCGGCAAGCGACCACACGTTATCGTTGGCAAGAGTATTAGGATTGGAAGAATCGTTTCTGTAAGCCGTAATTCGGCCGTCTTTCCCAAAGCGGTACAATCCTCCCCAATACGAGCCGAACCACACATCGCCATTGCGCGCCACGAGCGAACTCACGAAGATATCGCTCAGAAGTTGCTTGCAATTCTGCTTGTTAAATCGCTTTTCTTTGCCGTTTTTCTTGTCGTAGAAGATAATTCCGTTGCCGTTCGTACCATACCAATAGTTTCCGGCTTTATCCTGAACCATAGTATTTACATCTTCAATGCCGACAAATCCGAAATTGTAGAGGTTTCTGCAAGTGTAAGAAATTCCGTTTTTGTACGTTCCGACCCACAAAAACGAATTCTGTTTGTCGAAAAACAATGTCGAAACCGGATTGGTTGCCGAAATTGTCTTAGACTCCTCGTACAACGGAACAAGAAGAGTCTCGCCATGCTTGTAATCAATCTTGAAGAGATTTGAATGGTCTGTGCCAAGCCAAACGTTGCCCGAAGCATCCTCGACCGCGCTACAAACCGCGCTGTCGGCAAACCGTTTGTCGAACTTCAGCCCCTTAGCCTGACAGAAGTCGGCAACAGACGAGAACCAACGGCGATGCTGCTTGGAATAAATAAAGACCTGTCGGGCAGAGAAAACCCACACATTCTCGCCGCTATCCTCGAACACGTTGTACTGGTTTCGTGGCGATGCGCCCAAATCGAGCAACCGGTTGTGATGCCATAGAACCCTCGCCGTCTTACCGTTAATCGAAGCCAGAGTTGCATCGTTATACACAACAAGAGCCCCGTTTTTCGACTCACAGATGGCAGAAATCTGTCCCATCGGAAGCGCCGGATTGTCTCCGTTCATCGAAAATGTGGTCTTCTTGCCCGTCTTAACATCGCAATAATAAACGCCATGTCCCATAACATAGCACCACAGATTCTTGTTTCTATCAACATGAATCTTGAAGGCATATCCCTTAACATCGAACACATCGAGCAGTTCGCTGAACTGAGAAAACCGCTCAGTCTTCGGATTGAAGAGGCAATAAAGATTGGCATCGGAAATCAGAAGGCGACCGTCTGCCAGTTCCTGAACCGAAATAAGTTTGTTGTCGAGCATCATTCCTTCAGCAACTCCAATGGTGCGGAATGAATATCCGTCGTATCGGCAGAGGCCTCCACCTGTGGCAAACCACATGTAGCCTACATGGTCACGGCAGATTCCGTTAACCATATTGTTAACAAGTCCGCTTCTTCCGTCAAGATGCCTGAAATTATAGTTATTTGCTTTAAGGCGACAACAAAAGCAAGTTATAAATAGGTATAAAAAAAGTATTTTCTTCATAAAACCGATTTGACTTTACAAAGAAAATACTTTTTTGTAAAATATGAATGCTAAATCAATTAAAATTTGTATTCAAGTCCAACTCTCGTATCGAAAGAGATGATATGCGAGTTTCCTGCAAATTTTCCGTTGGTATTGTTAAATACGCTGCCTTCAGGAGTTACGTTCAGCGAAACCTTGTCGCTCACGTTGTAAGACAACTGGAAGCCGCCAACAGCACCAAAGTTAGAGCCAGAGTTATCGACCTTATTATATATTTTTGCATTAGGATTGCCTTCTACGCTCTCCTTACATTCCATCGGGAACATCAAGGCAGGTCCAGCAAAGACTTCCAACTGCACCTTGCGATCCTTGTCTGTGCCAAGCAACAAATTGCTGACATTCATCTGGTATGCAAGCGATGCTACAATGTAATCCTGCTTCTGGTCTATTACCTTCAACTTCGCATCATTATAATAAAGTTTTTGCGTTTCATAATTGTTATAACTGAATCCGAAGCGGAGTCCAGACAATGTGCTGAAACGATATCCAAAATCGACATTAAACGTTGGATGGATTTTGTATTCAACATCAGCCTGAAATCCTTTCATATGATATACAGAGCCGACGCCAGCCTGTGCAAAGAAGCCAGTCTTGTAATAAGCATCGTCATCACCTCTATCCTGCTTGTCAACACAATCAATCGTCATACCGACATTCACGCCAGTCTGCTTTGCAATGATTGTTCTGTACTGATAATTGAATTTGCCCTTGGCATAGAATGGCTCAACAAAAAGACGACTGCCCCTTGCAACTCTTGCCCACAGTTGTGCACTTGCATGCCATCCCTGATAAGAGCCCTTCATCCAAGAATAGCTTTTGTCCTTAACCAATGCATTAAACCTCCTGATTTGTCCGAACTCTGGTCCGAATGTCAAGTTTACACCTACAGGAGTATCCTCGTTATAACTTTCAGACAAAGCGAATGGATTGACCATTGCAGAAACTCGTCCGGTCAAGGCACCAGCCAAATTCTTGAAGTTATCGGTAACATCGATATTATCCCATCTCGATGATGCCAGAGTTCCTGAAACCTTCATTCCGAGGAATGGCACGAACCATTTGCCCAAAGATACGGTATAACGCGGTCCAATGCCGTCCTTGCCCTTCAAGCCTTCTCCATCGTTATAATTCTGAAGTCCCATAGAGCACTCGAAGAATACTGGAGCCAAGAAACTTGCCATCTCGCTCTGATGCTGCAAGATACTGTTAGTATACAACTGGTTATCGTTGTTTCCGAAACGATAAGAAACACCTACCTTGCTGAGAAGCATCGGCTCAAGCCCCTTTTTATAAATCGTTGAGTTTTGTGCACCTCTACGATGATGAACTCTGAATTCCGGAGAGTAGTACAAGCCCATTTTTGATGTCAGTCGCCAGTTGAACAATAATCCGGCTCTAAAACCAAGCGACATTTCATCCTCGAATTTATTTAGAACCTTAACCTTGCTCAAATCCAGATTATCATTGCCAGCACACTCTAAATCGAACGACTGCTTCATCGGAATCTGCAATCCCGGACCAACATATGCAAACACGTCGAGTTTGTCGTCGTTTGCATATCCTCGCATGAATGTGTTCATGTTAAGCATATAGTCGAGATAGAGATAAAGAGAACGCTCATTGTACAATCCCATCGTTGTTTTTGGATACTTAAGTGATAGGGCGGTATATCTTGTATTATGAGCTCGATTATATGACAAAAGATTGAACGAACCACGGATAGCAGACATATTAGAGAATCTGTATCCCAACGACATTCCCCAATCAGAATTCAAGCGATTGAAATCGCAATCAAACTGCTGCTGTGCCACACGATAAGCAAGTCCGCCTTCGAACTGTCCGAACACATATTTCTGGTCGATTGAACCGCCACGACCATCAGAAGCACGCTCAGAAGGCTTCTGGTAATCCATTCGGATTCCAGCAAAGGCTTTCAGAGAGTTAATATATTTACGAGTGTCACTATACTTATATGTATATCTTTCGAATATAGGCTCTACAAACAAAGAGATTCCTCTCTGCAATCTAACCCAGCCTTGAATACCTGCATTTGTGCCAATACCAGGCTGTCGCAACCTATCACTACCTAACACAAATCCGCCAACTGCTCCTGCAAAGATATTTACGCCTGCAGGAGAATCGAACTTGTAATCAGATGACGTGCCAAGCGGATTGAACACCAAATCAGCTCCTCCGAACACACGCCCGTGGCGAATTTTACAATCATTATCCATTTTAACATTGTTCCATGAGCCATAGCCCTTCAATCTGACAGCCAAGGCTGGTGAGAACCACTTTCCGAGTGCAAAATGATATGTAGGACCGAATGATTCCTTTTTATTCAATTCTGTTCCATCAGTTACAGAAGCACCCATTCCGTATTCCAAGAAGAACTTCGAGAACAATCCTGCATCCTCGTTGCGTGCAGAAGGGAACAATCCCTCGAGGAATTCCTCGCCATCGGCAAAAGAATAGTCGACGCCGGCATTTACGCGGAAAATATTGTTAAGATTCTGCGAGAAGATTGTGTTGTCGCTGTTCTTGGCAATAAACAACGCCTCGGGAGCAACAAAAAGTCCAATTTGGTCGGAAAGCTGATACTTTAACTGCAAGCCAAACTGGCCGCCAAAGGCAAGTCTCTTGTCCTTTGTATTATGCAAACCTTTGCCATACTTATCCTCAGCATAAAGTCTCTTTATTCTGTCGTATCCAATGTATGCCGCAACCGGACCTCCGTAGACATCGACATCAAATTTGCGGTTCGGATCATAAAGCTGAAGGGCATTCAGCATGTTGAACATATAGTTTACAGACAGCGAAGCAAAATATCCGTCGCGTTTCCAAATCGACTCTGGTAATTTCTGATTGAATGCCAAGCGGTTGGCACTCAGCACAGCCTTAAATCCGTGAAGTTGAGAAAAACGATATCCGTATGCAAAACTCAGATTTGCATCAAGGTCACTACTTCCGGCATTGTAATTCTTGTTCCAGAAATAGTTGCCGATTCCCGCGCCAAGTTGAACAAATCCTCGTTTGTCGAAACTGTTCTTTCGGTTCTCGTTACGAGTTTCCTTTGAGCCGTACTCCATGTTCAGACCCAAGTCGAAATCGTACAATACATTTGTCTTCTTTTCGAATCTCGTAGAAATCTCGTTAGGCGTGTAATAGTCTACAACGAACATGGCACGAGGCTCTACAAAGAGTTTCAGTCCCTTCTGCATTCTAACCCACCCCTGCAAGCCTGTTGTATAGCCAAAGTAGTTGAAACTTGACTTTCCTTCGTAATCGTACTTGTGCATACGACCAAACGCAGCACCAAGCGCAACGTTTGTACCAAAGAGTTTCTCCGAAGATTTCTTCACAAAGAAGGCTACCGGATTAACCAAAACCTCGGCACGAAGGTCGATATAATGCTCTGTTGTACGAATCTTATAGTTGTTGTAATCGAACTGGCGATAATTGTTCGTTGCAAAATCAGTAGAGAATCTGAAACCGAGACCATTCTCATACAACTTACCGAACGACAATCCGTAGGTTGCACCCGATGTCTCGAGCAGATTCATTCCCGAAATGTTCTGAATCTGCATACCCATCGATGTTCCGACGAAATAATTGTGACTGAAATCAACATTCTTCATCTTCGTCTTGTCGTCAATCAAAGGCTTGAAGTAGTAAGTATAATTAACGAGTCCGCCGGCAATCATGTCAATTCCATGCCAGTTAACCGTTCCCGAATGGTCCATCTGGTCGGTAATCAACGTTACGCGCGGCTCGAGGCTGATAAACGCATCCTTTCCGGCAGCAAATCTGAACTGTGAAGCAACATGAATGTCGTAAGCCTTGTCTGTATATCCAAGATACGAAGAACGGGTGTATCCGACTCCAAGCGTAGGCATAATCTCGAAGCTCCGCATCGGATTATATCCGTAGATGTATGACGTAAGATTGAAGACATAGTCAAGGGTTCCGGTGAGCAGTCTAAGTTCCTGATGTGTCAGCGAACGGTGTCCTGCTCCGTAGTCAACTCCAATTCGAAAAGAGTTGCATGGAGAGAAGTCCTTACCCAAAGCAAAATGCACATTCTTTATCATGCCGTAGCGAATGTTCTCTACCGGCATGATATAGCTTGCGCCGACACCCACCTGCATGTAAGTATGATCGAGAATCGATTTGTTCTTAAATGGGTATCCGGCATTCCTGAATCTATTCTGAAGCAGATAGTCCATGGCGTTGAAGCCCGAAATCGTATCGCGCTTCTCCTGTGCAAAACCTGCCAACGGAGTTATTATAGAAACACCTATTATAAGTATCTTTACTATAGATTTCATCATTCTAACAATCTCTTTTCTGTTACTACTCGCTCATCGCGCTACCATACATATCCTGCCACATCTCCTTAACATCGTCGGATATGTCGCCATCGTTTTCCATAATCACAATGTACTTCTTGTCGAGTTGGAAGCAATGGTCAAGATCTGTTGCTCCAGCAACAAAGTCCATGTCGCGCGAATCAAGTACCGCCTTCATATACCACTTTCTTGGATCTTCATCATTAAGCGAAGCAACAGTCTCTGCCGCCTCCTTGTTTCTGTTCTGTGCAATCTGGATAACCGCCTTGTTTATTGGCGATGAGTTCTGAACCACCTCGATTGCCTTTGCCAGTTCTTCTTTCTGCTCAGGCGTCTTGTTCTTCTTGAACATCGTTCCCTTAACGATAGAGAAACTGCGAATCTCGCGGAACTCCTCTACATCAGGGAGCATCTTTGCCAGATAGTAAGCCGTATCGTTGTGCTCAGCCTTGTAATACTCGGTAATCTGGTTTGCCACAACCCTGTCGATATTCACATAATACTTGTGACCGGCAAAAGTTCTTCGCTCAACATTTACATGAGGAACGTTGATGTCGACAAACGGACGAAGGACTTCCAAATCCATCGTGTCGCGCTTCAAGTACGAAACAACAAGTTTGTTAGCAGCATAAACCCAAGGGCGAGCCTCGTTCTTCTTACTTTCGTAGAAGGCACGCTTGTAGAGTTTTTCCGCCTCAACAGGGTCGGTAATCATGTTGAACAGATGCCAATAGTCGTAGTGCGACAGCATCTTCTTTCCGCCTTCCTGAAAATCAGGATTGTGCAGATAGTTGTCGAGAATCTGCTCAGGCTCCAACGCTCTGGTTGTCTGATATGCGTACTCGCACTTGAAGATACGCAATTTCGGAAGTATCGGCGCGATTGCCGTTGCATAGAATTTCAGTTTCTGAATCTGAGCCGTCTGTCTATCAATAATCTTGTTTGCCTTGATTATGGCATCAACGGTCTCGGCTTCCTCTGTCAAGCCTTTGGCTTTAAGAGAGTCTACCACAACGTTCCAGCCTACTACGACCGGTTTGTTGCTATAAATGAATATCTCGCGCTTGAAGTTTCTAGAAATGAGCGACTTTGCAAGTTCTGAACGCTGCTGAGCAAGTTTGTAGTTCTTGTCGTACAAACCATCAGGAGAAGCGTAACCAGTAAGTGCAATTCGCTTAAGCTGATAATCGCCGCTCTGGTCAATATCCTGAAGTTTCTTGTTCAGACGGTCAAGTTCCTCGGCATTCTCCGGATTAGGGTCGAGTTCTGCCTTGCCGACAACGAACGACAGCGAGATGTTTTCCGCACCATCACGAAGCTCGGCTCTCGGATTCTCCTTGTATTGCATAGGGTCGAGTTCGAACCAGCCTGTTGAAAACTCCAAGAACTGGAACGGACGACGTGCAAGACAAGACGAAACTTGCTTCTCGTCTTTGTAATACACATTATTATAATCGGCAACCATCAGACCAGCCATACAAGTGTAGCTGTGCTTTAGGTTACGCTTCTTAATAGAATCAGACCAACGAATCTGCAACAAGCCCGATGTCAGAGGGTCGCTCTGAATGTATGGCTTCAGAATATCGTTGTTCATATCGTAGAACATTCGGCGGTCTTGAGTCAAGGCATAGTCTTTTCCGTCGTATACTCTTGGCTGACGATACTCGATTGTATCGCCTGTCTGACAGTCGATTACGAACGGTTGGAATACGCATCGCGCAAAATCGCGTCCGATATTTTCAGGAATTGTAAGAATTGAACTGCACTCGATGGTTGAACCTGTATCGATAACCTCCATAGAATCGACGGTTGCAACCTTTGCCTTTGCCGTTACGACAGTATTCTTCAGGGCAATACCGCCTTCTATAACGAAGTTATGCTCAAGTCGCTTCTTGATTTCTCGCAACTCGTTTGTTGTTCCTACGATTACAATCAACGCACCAGTCGGAGCGATATCGATTGAGTAGTAACCATTTTCATCGGCAACGGTCTCGGCATCGGCATCGAGCATGAACGTACTGTTCTTGTCAATCATCGCCTTATCCTTCTTGGCTGCCGAAACTGTATTGTAACCCAACACTCTTACTTCTTCTTCGAAAGGCTTTGGCTTGTTGTTACCAAACTGTTTTTCGAGGACTCTACCCGTAATGCGCTTATACTGAGCCTTTGACGGGGCTGCAATCAAAAGCATTGCAAAAAGAATAAAGCATATTCCGTAAATTCTTCTCATACCAAAGTCCTCCACATTATTTAAGAATATAAGAAATGGCTATACCAATCTTTGTAGGCATAAGCATATAGCCGGTTACATTACCGTAATCTTTCGAATCGCCGTCGTTGTAGTATGTTTCGAGAGGCACTTCGCTCTCGTGGTCAAAATGGCGATAGGCAACCGCTCCGAAGCCGAAATATCCTTCGACGTTGAAACGCTTTGAAATATTGTAAGTATATCCGAAAGTAAGTCCGATACCGCCGGCAAAACCACGGTAGAACTCATTCTTCCACTGCAATCTGTATGATGCCACGATTGCACCTAAACCCACGAACTCGCGAGTCATCGGGCGACCGTTGAACCAATATCTGAACTCGGGCTGAACTGCCAGAAAGTTAATGTCCTTTCCGTAAGGCTGAGAACATCCCATAGCCGAAATGCCTAATGTAGTCTTGTTTCCAGTTACGAGTTCCAAGCCCAAGTTTGGAGTTGCAAGTCCGTCGAACAAGACATCGGTCTTGACTGCAATCTGCTGTGCGCCAGCAATCTGCGCCACACAACAGAATATCAAAGCAATGTATATTTTAAATCTGCTCATATATATTAGAATCTCTCTCAAAATCAATTCTCATCTCTCTGCCAAATATCAACATTTGGCTTGTTTTCTACTATAATCTCGTCGGAATCCAGAACAAGCGGAGTTACCACGTTTACAACTGGAGTCTGATTGTATGTCAGTTTGTAATCGGCATCATTGTCGGCAAGTTTCAAAGAATTTGCCTCGGTGATGCTGCAATACAATCCAATTACAGCCTTCATAACCCTCTCGTTTCCAACATTATCAACGGTTGTAACGTTGAGTCTGAGAACGCCCGGTGCATTCGGACTAACATCGTAGTTGTGATACTGTTCCTCGGTAACGTGCAAAGCTATCGCGTTGAATTTCAGCGTAAACCGACAAGTATCGACGCTCTCCTGCTGTGCCAGTCCCGCGCTGAATTTTCCAGAATCGAAATTCATAGAATAGCAGTTCTTTGCATCGACATAGCGGGTTGTAAGATACAACTTCGATGGAATTCCAGAAAGCGAACCCTCGATGCTCTTTACCGTAAAGTCTGGCGATGCCTTAACCATCGACAGATTGATGGTGATGTCCTGTCCCACCTTTCTTGGAGAGAATGTAAGGTGATGATTATCCTCATCAACCTCGTAAAACTTCTCAACTGCATAGTAAGAAGTTGGGAAAGGCGATTTAATCTCTGAACTTGGATAGCCAACGTACAACTTTCGGATATCCTCGTCCTTGTTTGGATTTTGAATATAGTCCTTATAGTTCGATTCAACTCCGTTGGCAATATTGAAACTCATGAAATGATACTGGCTGTGGCGCAGATAGAAGCCCTTTGCCGGCGATTCAATCTCATCCTGTTCGGCAACATCGCCATGAATAACATCGCCATTGAGCGAAGAAGGATTCACTCTGTAGCATGTTCTTGTTGGAAGAGTTATTCGGCTTGCAAAAACATACATTGAATCGGGAGCAGAACTCCATGTTGCACCATCATAGTCAACCGTCATGACGGTTCTGTGGAGTTCTTTATAGTTATCCTCCTCGAACAACTCGACATCGGTACAAGCGGTGAGGCACACAAGTGCTGCCGCATATCCCATTATCCTATTTATATTTATTATGCTCATCATTTTCTGTTTTTACAACTATTTCTTTTTCTTCGACTTCTTTTCAGCCTTAGCTTCATCGGCAGCCTGTTTCTTTTCAAGTTGTTTCTGCTCGTAAGCATCTTTTTCAGCCTGCTTCTTAGCTATTTTTTCGGCTTTCTTCCTTGCAGCCTCATCTTGTTTTTCTGCCTTGGCTATCTTGTCGGCATACTCGTCTACCTTTTCTTTATCTTTAGAAGATTTTTTCTCCTTTTCGGCTTTTTTCTTTGGCTCAGCCTTTTCCTTCTTTTCAGACTTTTTAGCCCTTTCTTCCTTAACAGCCTCGTTCTTGGCAGACTTCTTAGACTGTTTTTCGGCATTAGCCTTATCGCGCATAGCTTTTTCGTTTGCCTGCTTTTCAGCCTTGGCTGACTTAGCCTGCTCACGTGCCAAAGAATCCTTCGCAGCCTTTTCTGCCTTGGCAGTTGCCTTAGCTATCGAGTCGGCGGTTGCCTTCTCGGCTTTTGCCGCGAGTTTTATCTTTCTTTCCTTCTCACGAGCGGCATTCACGCTGTCACGCTGTTCCTGTCGGTGCTTGTTGTAGATTGTCTTGGCCTCTACACGGGCAAGCTGCTTAACCTGATCGAACTTGTACTTGTTCTTGATAGAATGTCCGTAGCGGTAGACCATGGCGACTCTCAAATCGGTAATGACCGGATACATCAAGAAACCTTTCTTAGACGATGTTCTGACATAGCAGTTGCTCTCCCTGTCGAGTCGGTATTTGTCATAATCGTAGTATAACGCACCAATGCTCGCACCGAGTTCGAGGTCAAGAAAACTCTTTTTATATGTGTACATCGGGATAATGCCACCAAACGTAACGCCTGCGTTGGCTTCACGTCCCTGATAGCCTTCCTTGGCAAACTTGAACGAGAATGTTCCGGCAGCAGCATATCCGCCGAGATAATATGCTCTCCAGTAGCGAGGGTTATGACGCTCGCGCGATGTCATATACTCAAAGATGTTTGAGTATCCGCCGTTCTTTGTTCGGGTATGCCAATAGTTTCGCACCTCGATGCGACCTTCGGCAACATTGAACACGTTGTATGATTTCAGTTTTGGATTAGTATGCCAGTTGTATCTTCCCGACAAACCAATTGTGTAATGATTATAGTTTGTCTTGCCCAAATCGAACTCTACAGCAAAGTTTGGAACAAGCATAAGCCATTCAATACCATTAGTACGGAAAGCAAAACGTTCTTTTACATTCAAAGTGTCAATAGTTTCCTTCTTCTTTTTCTTCAGCGTAAACTGCGCTGAAGAAGGCACCGTTACGACAAACATAACGCACAAAAGAAGCGCCAAGCGCATTAAATCATGTCCTTTTGTAGAAACAACAGCAATCTCTCTTTTTATTCTCATGACAATATGTAGGAGATTATAAAAAAATTCCTCAAAAATAAATTAGTACTAAAATTTGGTGCAAAGATATTAATTTTTTATAAATAGGTTTAATATTATATCCAAAATAACACGAAAACAGAACAAAAAGACCATATTTTTTGATATTTCCATGTGCAAGCATCGCATTTTGCATTCTTATTCAACAAGAAAAAAGATGTCGGAAAGAATCATTTTTTACGACCTCAACAAAATAAAAGCCGAAAACAATCGTTTATTTATTGAGCTTTTATTATTTTTGCAGCCGTTTTGCGGTTTAATGCAAAATGATGAATAAACGACAAGTTAATGATTACAGCTTCTATCGTTACATACAAGCATAAGGAAAAAGATTTGGATGACGTCTTTACCTCGGTAGCCAACTCATCCATAAGCAGGCTGTATATCATCGACAACTCAGGCTACAACGAGAACATCGACAATTACTGCAAGAAATTCAAGAACATAACATACATTCCGAGCGACAATCTGGGCTACGGAACATCGCACAACATCGCAATCAGAAAAAGTATTGAGTTGGGTGCGAAGTATCATGTTGTGCTCAATCCAGATGTAAAGTTCGGTCCGGAGGTTATCGATGAACTGGAGAAATATGCCGACGACAACCCAGATGTCGGTCAGATAATGCCAAAGGTATTCTATCCCGACGGACGTTTGCAGCATCTTTGCAAGTTGTCGCCAACTCCGATGGACTTAATCGGAAAGAGATTCCTTCCGAAGCGACTTACAAGAAACAGACTAAACAGATTTCAGCTGAAATTTACAGGCTACAATAAAATAATGAATATTCCGTATCTTTCTGGCTGTTTTATGTTCTTCAATCTTGAAATTTTGCAGGAAATCGGACTGTTCGACGAGAAATTCTTCATGTATTCGGAAGATGTGGACATCACACGCCGAATACATCGCAAATATCGCACGATATTCTACCCAAACGTGAGCATTTACCACGTTCACAACGCCGCATCAACACGCGATTTGAAGATGCTGCGAATTCACATCGTGAACATGATTAAGTACTTCAACAAATGGGGCTGGCTCTTCGACAAGGAGAGAAAAGCCATGAACAAGGAAACGCTAAACAATCTTAACTACTAAGATTGCTTGCGATGTGTGCCGAAAACCACGATTTTCAGCAAGGCAATCAGAACTTTTACGCGGATAAAAATCTTTTTAAGTAGCGAATTACGGCTTGTAAGGCGCAATGTCATCGTTGCGTTGCTTCCGTGGCGGCGATAGCGGATGAGTTTTTCGGGCACGAAACTGAACGAGTAGAAGATTTCGGCAATATTTCCAATCCAGATATCGTGCATCGGAATGCCCTCGGGAAAAGGCAGAGCCTTGTCGAGCAACTCGCGGCGGAAAGCCATGCAGCAGCCCGTATAGCCGTTTTTCAGCAGAAGATTCTTAAGAAAACCTTTCCGTGTTCCGTTGTATTCGAAAAAAGAATCGAGCACTTTGTTCGATTCGGCATCTACAACGTAGGCATCGGAAACGATACAAGCATACGTTTTCAGATATTCGAGCGATACGGCAACCTTGTCGTTTGTCCAAATATCGTCTTGGTCTGAAAAGAAAATGTAATCGCCCTTAACATGTTTCAAGGCGTTTTCAAAATTGCATACCACACCCTTGCAAGGGCCTTCAACAACACGGATTCTATCGTCATCAAAACCTCTTACAATGTCTAATGTAGAGTCTACCGATCCATCATCCGACACAATTACCTCGTCGTTTTCGCCAAGTTGCGACAGTATTGAAGATAACTGCTCGGATATGTATTGCTGACCATTATACGTAGCTATACAAACCGAAATCATTCTGCAAATTTAGAAATATATTTTGAAAAATTCTATAATAAAACATAATTTTTTCGTGCGCATAGTCAACGAAAGTGTGTGACGCAGCACAACCGTCAATGATTCGGGATTCGTTCGGGCATCGTTCAAGAAGGATTTAAATCTGATTAGCATTTTTTCGGCATCGGCAGTATCGTTGGCAAAGTCCTGAATGGCAACGGAATCCATAAGTTGCAGTTTGGCAGAAGCAAATGTCTTGGCGAATCTGCCAATAAAATCGAAATCGACAAAGTCGAGATGAAGGCGCGCATCGTAGCCGCCACATCGGTAAATCTCGCTTATTCTGAGACACGTTCCGCTGTTTACAGGCATCGCTTCGCCAAGCGGATAAATTCCGGATTTCAGATTTCCGGCAACCGATTTTCCGAAGAAGCCGCGACGACATGGCGAAAGATGTTTGCCGTCGGAAGAAACAAGCCCCGGAGCGATGATGGTTTGGGCCGAAACCTCATCTGCCAATCTGAGATATTCGTCTGTAGCACCAACTGGGAAAGTGGTGTCTTGGTCTAACAACAGAAGCCATTCGTAACCTTTCTCTCGGGCAATTTCGGCAGCCTTGTTGTAGGCTTTCGACAATCCTCCGTTGGAAGAATCGCGCACATATACCGCCCGTTCGTCCGAGATTTTCTGCACAAACGATTCGGGCGAGTTGTCGTAAACCACAAACTCGCGCCATCGGCAGTCGCGCAACAACGACAGATACGATTTCTGCTCGCCGAGCAAGGCGTTATACAGCACTATTACTGGAAGAATCTTCACGGAACGATATTTTTACGAAACAGAAAATCAGCACGGCTATAATCTGGAACAGCGACGATAAGCCTACGAACAGCAACTCGTCGAAAAACTGCAACGCAAGGGTTATCAGGAAGTAAGCATAGAGCATCTTCATGATGTTTTGTCCGCTCTGCGCCAGTTTGTACGTCGCTCCGGTTACAAATCCCACTATTATGCCGAAAATCAGCACTCCAACATAGCCAAAATCCTTGAAATAAGGCGACATGGCTGTAGCTACGTTTATAGGTACGGGACACGGAACGAAATCCTGAAAAACCATCGGCTTGACACTCGTCCATCCAAGGGCATTGGCAATAACGTAATATCCCCTGAAAGTATTCTCGCCCCAAAGCATAGCCGAGTTTGCCGTGTCGTAGCCAAAAGCCACAATCGGCGCAAGAAGGTACATTCCGATGAAATCCATAACAGTCATGCCCTCCTCCACTCCGCTGTCGGAAACAAAGGTTCTGACGTTTGTCAACACAAATCCGAAAAAGAAAAAGACTACCGATGCAATGGCTATCGGCTTCAGACTGATTCTGCCGCGCGTGTAAAGCATGTAGAACGAAGACAGAAAAAGCATGAAGAAAATTACCTTTGCCATTGTGCAGAAGAAGAACATCAGTCCCATGAAGAAGACGAGGGCAAGCCGCCATCGGTTTATCTTCTTGCGGTCGAGTTCAACAAGCAGAAGGACATAAACCACAAAGACAAAGTACCTTACAGGGCCGAGGCTGAATCCGTAAGAATCATCGACGGTTTGCTGACGGATATTGTAGACCAGTTCGACCACGCTTCCGTTAGAAAGCGCGAACATCACGGTTTTGTAGCACATATAAGGCACAAGCAATGCTGAAATTGCCGTGAGGATGTTGATATTCGTCTCGCACGGCTGCCACACAACGACCTTTCGAACCGGCAGAAACCTGAACGTGAGAAACGACGTCGATACAAGTCCTACAACCCACAGAATAAGGCAGATAACAAACTGGTCAGACACGGCATACAACTCATGATTAAGCGTTAGGTACATGAACAGAATCACGCTCCACACGCCAAGAGTAACGCTCCACGGCGAAAAAACGTCTCTGTAAAGGTAGAACAGAAACGCCCATGCCAAAACAAATGTCACAACCAGCGCAATAATCATACAAGCTTATAATAGCACAATGTTCCGATAAAGGTAAGGAAAACTACCGTGACGGGAATCACGAGACGCTTAGGCGAATCTGGTCGTTCGGGAACGACGGCAGGCTTCAGAATGGTGAAAGCCGGAGTGCGCTCCATCACCTTTGCCTTTGCCAACTGCAACTGAGCCGACACCTGCTGATACGAGTTGAAGCAAATCTGCATCTCGTTTTCCAGATTGTCGCTCTCCGCCTTGAAATAGTTCGAAACCAAATCGTGGTTCTGGTCGGAGAAGCGCGCATATCGTCTTTGCGATTCAACATATTCAGCCTTTGCCTTGGCATGAAGTTCGGTAACATAGGCAAGTTCCTCGCGCGCCTTCTGGGTTCGGTAGTCGGTTATGAATTTCTGAAGTCTGATTCTCACAGAATCGGCAATCTGCGTAGCAACAAGCGGGTCTTGGTCGGTAACCTCGATGGTTATGACGTCGGTCTTCTTGTCTACGCTGCATTGCACGCGCTTGTTTATCGTCTTGATAATCTTGTTATCCTCTTTTGTGTAGATGTTGGCTGAGGTCTTCTTCTGCATCTCGGCAGATGTCGATGAATCGGCTTTCTTCATGCTCGACGAGAGCCATTTCATCGGCAAAGACCACCAAGCCACCTTTGTATCCTCGATAATGTAATTTCGGTATGGCTTATTAATGCTTCCGTCGAGGGTTCTAATCTTTACGTCGAACAAATCGGCAAGAAAGGTTGACGACGACTTCACGTCGGGATAAAGTTCGGGCTGAATGGCATCTTCGCTGCTTCCGTTCATCTTAACGCCAACCATCGATGCCAGCGACGACAGATTTCCTGCCAGCGATGAGTTCTGCACCTCGGGAGCCAATTTAACCTCGGCCTTGTACTGCCGCGGAATACTGAATGCCACGACAATTGCCGCAACCGCAGCCACGCCTATGTTTATTGCGAATCTTTTCTTGTGTTTCAATATAAGATTCCGATATTCTGCAAGATTAACTTCATGAAGTTTTGTTGTCAGTTCCATTATAAAAATCAATGTAATCTTTGCAAAGATACATCATAAATTCAAAAAATCATTACATGGCATAACGAAAAAGCCAAATCTGCCATTCTTTACGAGAGTTAGGCATGAGCAATTGTGTAAAAACATACAAAACAATGAATTATCATGCAGAAAAAAACGCTAAAAACAACTTCTAAGGTACGGGATAGGTTCGGGTAAGCAAGGAGATAGTAAGTAGGTAGCAAGATGGTAGGTTCGAGAAACGTATATTGATGCAACAACAAAGATACTTCTCTTACAAGCGCCATACCTGCTCACTATTTTTTTTGTGAATGTGCACACTCCCCAAGACAATCGGGATTGTAAAATTCTTAATACCCCATTGCAAGAAAAGGAACATCATTGAATTCATGCCGAACTGACGTATTCTTTAATTATTCTTAATAAATACTAATAAATTTTGCCGATAGACAAAAAAGATATACCTTTGTACGTTTTTTCATAAACAATTACATTATGACGATTACACATAACAAGTTTTTCAGGGGCGCAGTCATCGCACTCACACTATTCTTTGCACTATCACAAAACCTAAACGCACAGAGTGGAATGACTGACAAACAGATTGTTGAATACGTAAAAAAACGCGTAGAAAGCGGCGCAGATCAGAAAGAAATTGCCAAGGAACTTTTGAGAAAAGGCGTTACTCCGCAGCAGTTGCAACGCCTAAAACAAAAGTACGAAAAGATGAAGAAGGAAGAGAAATCAGGCTCTTCGTCGAAGAATCTTAAAGACCTCTCGTCAGATGATAATCGAACAAGAAAGAACAACGGCGAAGAGCGCGACGAGGATTTGGACGATATCCTCGGCGACATCGAACTGCCAGAGAAAAAAATCTACGGACACGATATTTTCAGAAACAAATCGCTCTCGTTCGAGCCAAACATGAACATTGCCACTCCGGTAAACTATGTCCTTGGTCCGGGCGATGAGGTGACTGTTGACATCTACGGCGCATCGCAGAGCAGCAACACATACAAGGTTTCGCCCGACGGCTCGATAACAATCGAGGACGTTGGTCCGGTATATGTAAGCGGACTCACGGCTGCAAAGGCTCAGGCAAGAGTAAGAAGCCGAGTTGGCCAGTATTACCAGGGCTCGCAAGTAAAACTCTCGGTTGGCCAGACACGCACTATTGCCGTAAACGTTCTCGGCGAGGTTACCGCACCGGGAACTTACTCACTCTCAGCATTTTCTACAGTTTTCAACGCCCTCTACCTTGCCGGAGGAGTTACCGACACGGGTACGCTCCGCGAGATTAAGGTGACAAGAAAAGGCAAGGTTATCTCGAAGATTGATGTCTACGACTATCTCGTAAACGGAAAACTGGCAGGGAACGTGATGCTTCAGGATAACGATGCCATCATCGTTGGCCCTTACGAGAATCTCGTTGAGATTACCGGTCATGTAAAGCGTCCGATGTTCTACGAAATGAAGAAGGACGAGAGTCTTGAGGCTCTCCTCAAATATGCCGGCGGATTCACGGGCGATGCGCTGAAAAACAGCATTCACATTGAGCGCAAGAGCAGCGAGGGTCAGACAGTTTACAGCGTGAACGAGAAGGATTTTGCAAGTTTCACTACTCACGACGGCGACTCAATCTATGTAGAGGCAGCCATCGAGCGATACAAGAATATGCTTTCTGTTTCGGGCGCAGTATTCTTCCCGGGAAAATATCAGCTTAGCAAGGAGGTAAACTCAGTAAAATCGCTGCTGAAACAGGCTGGCGGTCTTACCGAAGATGCCTTCATTAACCGAGGCGTTCTGTACCGTATGAAGGAGAACCGCACCCGAATGGCTATGACCATCGACATCGCAGGAATTACCAAAGACACGGCTCCTGACGTACTTCTTCAGAACGAGGACTCGCTCGTCATCGCATCTACAGAGGAAATCAACAAGAAGAAGATGATTTACGTCTACGGTGAAGTATTCGTACCGGGCGAACAGCCTTATGCCGAAGGACTTACAATCGAGGACGCAATCGTTTCGGCTGGCGGATTAAAAGAGACAGCCACTACCCTAAACGTTGAGGTTTCGCGAATGTTGATTTACACACACACGAAAGATTCGACCTACAACACACAGGCAAAAGTATATCAGTTTACGCTGAAAGACGGTCTGCCAATAAACGAAGGCTCAAAGTTCACCCTACAGCCGGGCGATATGGTTTCAATCCACCGCTCGCCTGAATATCAGCAGCAGCAAAGAATTACCGTAAATGGCGAGGTTCTGTATGCCGGAACTTACACACTTACGGGAAAGAACGAGCGTCTGAGCAGCGTAATAAAGCGTGCCGGCGGTCTGACAGCCGCAGCAGCCGGAGCAAACGCGCGCCTCATCAGAAAGATGACTCCAGAGGAGCGCGAGCGTAAGATTCAGCTTGTAGAGATTGAGCGCCGCTCGCTGATGCAGGACAAGGAGAAGACTCAGAGTCTCAGCCTCGACTCAACAGATATCAAGAAACTGAAAATCAAGGAATACTACAACGTTGGTATCGACCTCGACAAGGCGATGAAGAATCCGGGGTGCTCAGAAGATGTCGTACTTCGCGACAGCGACCAGATTATCATTCCTCAGCACGACTACACCGTGAGAATAAACGGAGAAGTGCTTTACTCTAACACCGTAAGCTATGTAAAGGGCAAGAGAGGCAGCTACTATCTTAACCAAGCCGGCGGCGTTAGCAAGACTGGCGACAAGAAGAAAGCCTATGTCATCTATGCCAACGGTCAGGTAAGCCGTTTATCCAAAGGTAAGGTTATGCCGGGTTGCGAGATTGTTGTTCCGACAAAGCAGAAAAAGGAAACAAACATGCAAAATACATCATTGCTGATAAGTGCAGCAAGCGTTCTGGCAACAGTAGCAGCCGTTTTGATTTCAGCATTAAAATAAAAAGATATGGATAACAAGGTTTTAAACATAAACATTCCGGAAACTCTTAGACTTTTGAAGAAAGACCGGAAAAAGATCTGTATTTACAGTCTGATATCAGGCGTTATAGGAGTTGCACTCGCCTTCGGAACGCCTAAAAAATACGAATCAACGGTAATGCTTGCTCCAGAAGAGTCTGGAGCAGGCTTTTCTGGTAGCATTTCGTCACTCGCCTCGATGGTGGGAATGAACATGAAATTCGGTCAGAACGGCGATGCTATCTATCCAGAAATATATCCTGATTTAATGGAATCGACTGATTTCATAGTTGGGTTATTTCCCGTAAAAATTACAACAGACAAAACCAACGAAACATTCGACTATTACACATACATTAAAAAACATCAGAAAAAAGCAGTACTTGAATATCCATTGCTCGGTCTGAAGTATATCATCGAACTTGTAAAACCGAAGGATGACAGCGGCAAGAAAAGCGGTGTAAACACTAACCCTTTCCGTCTGACAAAAGATGAGTTTGAAATTGCAAAGGAAATCAGGACAAACATAAATTGCTCGGTAGACAAGAAAACAAGCGTTATCACCATAAAAGTGACCGACCAAGATCCACTTATTGCCGCGACACTTGCCGACTCGGTGAAAACGCATCTGCAAGTTGCAATTACAAAATACAGAACTCAGAAGTCGAGAAACGACTTGAAATATCTTGAGCAACTATACAGCGAGGCAAGAGGTCAATACGACGATGCACGAAGAAAGTACGCAGCGTATGCCGACTCGCATCTCAACACCAACCTACAGTCGTACAAACTGAAGGAGGACGAACTCTCGAACGACATGAATCTGAAATACAACATCTACCAGCAGATTGTTGAGCAAATTCAACTTGCCAAGGCTAAAGTTCAGGAAAGAACTCCGGCATTTACGGTTGTGCAGGGCGCATCGGTTCCGCTGAAGCACAGCAACAGATCGAAAGCCGCAACACTCATCATCTGGATGATTTTGGGATTTATCATACGTTTCGTAATCCTTGTATGGAAAAACCGGAAGATGTATATAAATATATAAAAAATTAACACAGAATTGTCTTTCCGTAACTATATCATAGCGTTTGTATCCGCCATAGTTCTTGCTATTGCGGCATGGCTTGTCGTACCACACAAATACGCAGCAAAGGTAAAACTGTGCGACGAGTACAAGGAAACCGACCTTGCAGTTGGATTGGATCAACTTAGCGCAAAAATAAAGAAGATGATGAACAGCAACGTTGGAATTAACGATATGGAAGTTTATGCCAACGTGCTGAATTCGGATGAATTTGCAAGAAAAATTTCCCATAAAAAACTCGAAGGCAGAAACGCCACATACGGAGAGTATCTGAATACCGACGATACCATCGGAACGATAAAAGATAACATTTACTACAACTACTCTTCGCGAAAGAATACACTAATAATACAGTTTACCGATGATAATCCAGAGATAGCCGCGCAGATGCTCGACAGCGTGACAGTCGAACTGCAAAAATTCATTTCTGAGAAAAGACGCTTCATTGCAACCAAAAAGTTCGACAATGAAACGGCTCTGCTTTCATCTGCCAAAGAAAGTATGGAGAAGAGCAGAAACGATTACGGTTCGTATGCCGACAGCCACCGGAACACAAAGACCGAATCGGTAAGACAGGAGATGAATTTATTTCAGGGCATCCTTGAGAACTCACAGAAAGAATACGAAAACAGCGTAAGACAGAGCGTAAGACAGAAAATGCTGTCAAAACGCTCATATTCATCTTTCGCAATTATCAGAAGCAATACTGTTCCAACACACAAAGACACGCATCTCGGCGGATGGATTGTTGCATTCGTAGTTCTCTCGCTGCTATTAGCCAAAGGCTACTCTCTATACAAAAAGCGGAAACAGAATCCACAAAAAATTCAGATTGGCGGATTGTTCTCGCCATGGAGCATAACAATTGGTGTCTGGGCAGCCGTCATTGCATCGATTATATTCAGCGGCGATCTTATGGATCCGCTAACAAGCCAATTCTATACAAGCATTAGTATATGGGTTCCTATTTTGTGCATAACATCTTTTGTAACCTTCAACCTGATGGAGCAGAAGACTCCAACCGCGAATCATGAGTTCAAGGTAAACATGACAATGTTTAACGCGCTGTATATCATTGCCATGATTATCACTCCGCTATATCTGTACCAGATTTACAAACTGGTTTCGATGTTCGACACCCAAGACTTGATGAACAATGTACGCGAACTTGCAATTCACGGCGATGGATATGGCTTTCTAAACTATACATTTGTGGTTAACGAGGTTTTACTGCTGACAGCCCTGTGGCTCTATCCAAAGATAAAATGGTGGCAGCTTACAACCATAATAATAGCCTGCATTCTGTACGCAATCGGAAACATGGAGAAGATTACGGTATTTCTACTGTTTATCTCATCAATGTTCGTGTTGTTCGAGCGAAGGGTTATCTCTGTCAGAACCATTGTTGTAATAGGATTCTTCCTGTTTATCGGTTTCTACTTCTTCAACCTTGCCCGTTCGGGCGAAGACAGCAACTACAGCAAGAACGAAACACTGTTCGACTTCATCGGAATGTACATCCTGTCGGGGCCTGTTGCCTATTGCAAATTGCATCAAAATTTATCCGACCAGTTTGGTTCAGATACCCTTTGGGGCGTTTATCTTTACCTCAGCAAATGGCTGTCTGGCGACTTTATCCCTCACACACCTTTTCAGGAGTTTGTTACTGTTCCGATGTGGACTAATGTCTACACCGTGATGCGTCCGTTCTACACAGATTTCGGCAACACAGGAGTGGCATTCTTTGCCTTTCTATACGGAGTATTATTAGGAGTTGCATACCGTCTGAAAACCAATGGTAACAACTTCGGGACATGTCTATATACATATTTTGTATACGTTCTGACATTACAGTTCTTTGACGAATTTATAACTGCGAACCTGCCCCTTTTCGGACAGATGCTGATACTATTAGCTATCATCACGCAAAACAGAATTAAATTTTCGTTCAAAAAAATAACAAAATGAATTTATCATTTGTAAAAGACATATTTCAGAAGAAAAACCGTTCATCAATTCTGATGCTTAACGTGTTGGCATCATTCTTTATAAAAGGATGGTCTGCACTTGTTGTACTTATTATGGTTCCATTAACATTAGAATGTCTGGGAAAATACAAGAATGGTGTATGGCTTACCATAAGCAGTCTGCTTATATGGATAGACCAAATGGACATCGGCTTAGGTAACGGATTAAGAAACAAACTTACATCATATATGGCACACAATAACATTGAAGGAGCCAGAAACATTATAAGTTCGACATTTGCCATGCTGGTATTCATAATGTTTCCTATCCTGATTATTTTGTGCTCACTTAGCATATACTGCGACATATACACTTTTTTTAATGTTGATGAAAGTATAATTCCAGAACTGAGAACAGCACTTCTTGTTGCTGTTACACTTGTCTGTATGACATTTATTCTGAAAATCATAGGCAATGTATACATGGGTATGCAATTGCCAGCGGTTAGTAATCTTATTTTGTCTTTAGGACAGACTCTGGCACTAATATTATCAGTGATACTGTATTACACAAACAATGCAACATTCCTTAATATTGTTGTAGCAAACACTGCAGCACCACTAATAGTGTACATTTTGTCATACCCTTACACTTTTTACATTAAGTTTCCTCAACTTAGGCCAACAATTAAGGGAATAAATCTACAATCAGCCTTAGAACTCGGCAACATCGGATTGAAATTCTTTTGGTTGCAGATTGCCGCCATAATACAGTTTCTATCAGCAAACATCCTTATTGCCAGGTTTTTCAGCCCAGAGATGGTAACACCATACCAAATTGCATACAGATACATGAGCATTATGATGGTTTTCTTCACTATTATCTGCATGCCTTTCTGGAATGCCACAACCGATGCATACGAACGAGGAGACATGGAATGGATTAGAAAAGCAAGTACAAGAATGAATTGGATAACACTTGCTGTTGCCGTTTTAATAGTTATACTTGTCATAATATCGCCATTCGTCTATAAAATTTGGGTTGAGGATGAAAACGCCGTTAGCTTAAACATGACAGCAATGATGGCATTGTATATATTACTCATGATTCTAAGCAACAGATTTTCATTCTTTCTCAATGGTGTTGGAGCACTACGGCTACAGTTATATATGACGATTTCATCAGCAGTTTTCATACCATTAGCATGGATTGTAAACTACTACACACATAGTATAATCTGCTTTATGGCTGTTATGTGTTTCTGCAATCTCCCGGGACTTATTGCAAATACCATCCAGTTTCACAAAATTCTAAATGGTACGGCAACAGGCATCTGGAAAATATGACAAACAAATTTATTAACTTAGAACAAAAATAGTTTAATGACAACATACAATACCAAGATGTTAGGATTGGTAACACTATACAATCCTAACCCACAGGAAGCTTCAGAAAACATAAAACGATACATTCATGATATCGACAAACTCATCATCTGGGACAATTCGCCCATTGAAGCAAACATCAAGCAACAGGTCATAGACCTAATGACTGATGAGAAAGACCATATTGTATGGCATGGAGATGGACAAAACAAGTGTATCGCTCCGGCCATAAACTTTGCATGGGAATATGCAAAGGAGCAAGGATACGATCTCTTGCTCATAATGGATCAGGATAGTCATTGGGCAAACTTTTCTTTTTACCGAGAAAAAGTTGAACATTACTACCTGACAGGCAATAAATGGACTTTCGTTCCATATATCGCAGGAAACGACAACTGGGTAATCTTTAATGAAGTTCATTTCAAGCGCGTATTTATCAATTCAGGAACAATCATTCCAATTGAAATTTTGAATGCAATAGACGGTGCCGACGAAACCTTTGCACTAGATGCCTTAGACCACGACTTGGCTATACGTATTCAAAAAGCAGGCTACCAAATTGCATGTATCACATGTTGTATGCTCTATCATACCGTAGGACACCCTAAAAGGTCACGATTTCTGAATCTCTTTACCAACGATTATGGCAGAGAGAGAACCTACAGCATAGCAAAGACACATCTCATTAAATACAGAAAGCATAAGTCATGGTTCACAGCATACGAGAAACGTAAAATATTCAAGGAATACTACATGTGGAAACTAATACGCATTATTTTTGCAGAAGAAGACAAACTGGGACGCTTAAAAATGCTGATTAAAGGAATATGGGATGGAATGAATTATGATTTGAAAAAAACAAAACGATGAACAAAGATTGTATTTTCACTATAGTTGCCAAGAATTACATTGGATTAGCACAAATCCTTGGAAATTCAATAAAGCAGCATAACAATGATATTGATTTCTACATTGTTGTCGCCGACGAATTCCAGCAGGAAGGCATTACGCTTCCGGCCAACACCATTATTGCCAAAAATGTTCTTGACTATTCAGAAGATGAATGGGTAGATATGACTTTCAAATATACTCTCACAGAGTTTTGCACAGCCATCAAGCCCGCAACTTTCCAGCATTTTTTTAACAATGGGTATGAAAGAATTATATTTTTCGACCCTGATATTTATGTATTCTCTTCTCTTTCTGCCATTTTCAACGCATTAGAGTCGCACGAAATGGTATTGACTCCACATGTTGCCGGAATTCACCCATGTTATCAAGGTGAGGATGAATGGGCCATTTGCGTAACAGGAATATTCAATTTGGGATTCTGTGCCGTTAGTAACACGCAGCGCATAAAAGAATTCATGAAATGGTGGAGAATAAGGCTGCAAAACCAGGCATTTTGCGACAGAACAGTCGGAACATTTACAGACCAGAAATGGATGGATTGGGCACCGGCATTTATGGGAAACAGCCTGTTTGTAACAAGACACTTAGGAATGAACCTTGCTCCTTGGAACTTCTTTGAACGAAAGATTTTCTTAAACGACAACGGAAATCTTATGGTAAGATACAGATATGAAGACAACCATACTGAAGATGTTCCTCTAATATTCGTTCATTTCTCAGGCTACGATTATAAGCAACTAATGAACAACGTTGTTACGCACCAAAGATTGTCAAATCCGGAAGAGTTCAAAGACATCGAATTAGCAACAAACATATACAGCAATGAGCTGATAAAACAAAAAGATACTTTTAATTCATTCATCTCGTTGAAATACTCATATAACGAGTATGACAATGGAGAAAAAATAGAAAACTTCCATCGTAGAATTTACAATGGACTGAAAAAAGAAGGCAGAGTTCCTGGAAATCCCTTCACAACAAACAAGACTTCATTTCATCACATTCTAAAGAAGAAATCGATGTTTTCATCAAAAAAAATAGACAATCTTACCCCTCAGAATATGAAAGGAATGGACAAGAAAATAAAAATGCTTAATTTCTTGTTCCTCATCCTTTATAAACTGATGGGATACAAGAGATACCCTCTGTTTGTCAAGAGTTTACATCGATACACTCAGCCAGAGAATCACACATTTCTTATCAGAAAGTGAATACTCCCCAAAAGAAAGGCAAGAAGACAAAGAAAACAACTGATTATGATTTATATAAACGGCAGGTTTCTGCTACAAAAATGTACCGGAGTTGAACGCTTTGCATACAACATGTGCAAAACGTTAGCAGACAGCAAGCACGATGCCACAATCATAATTCCGAAAAACGGAGTTATTAACGATTGCTACGACGTGTCGCAATTCAACATTGTGCGCTTCGGAATAGGGTCGTCGCACGTATGGGAACAGCTCATTCTGCCGTTCTACTTCATTGGCAGGAAAGACTATATTCTGCTGAGTTTTACAGGACTCGGAAGCATCTTTGTACCAAATAAGGTGATGACCATTCACGATCTCTCGTTTCTCGAAAATCGCAAATGGTTCTCTGCCGCATACTACTACTATTACAAGTTCATGACTCCCTTGGCTGTAAAGACTTCGAAGCACATTATAACCGTAAGCAGATTTTCGAAAAGCGAGATTCTGCGTTTTTACAAGTTTATAAAGCCTGAAAAAATCTCGGTCGTGTACAATGCAGCCGACAGTACTTTCTTTAGTCAAGAGGGAAAAGAGACTGGAAACTACATTCTCGCCGTCTCCTCCATCGATCCAAGAAAAAATTTTGCCCAACTGATAAAATCGTTCGAGAACATCAGAAACTGCACCCTGAAAATCGTCGGAGCACAGAACAGAGTATTTAACAACAGCAATAATATCAGGCAATGTCAGGACAATATCGAATACCTTGGCCGCGTTACAGATAAAGAGCTTGTCGGTTTATATAACGGTGCAAAAGCGTTCATCTTTCCTTCACTCTACGAAGGATTCGGATTGCCTCCAATCGAGGCTATGATGTGCGGTTGTCCAGTCTTGGTGTCAGACATTCCTGTTTTACACGAGATTTGCCAAGATGCTGCCATATACTTTAATCCTACAGACGCAACCAGTATCAGCACAGCTATAAATGCCATGCTCTCGAAAAGCGATGAAGAACGAAACTCAATAATCCGGAAAGGTTTTGAAAATGCCGAGAGATTCTCTTGGCAGAAATCTGTTGAAAACTTGATAAATACATTACAAAAGGTAGAATGAAAACAATCCTGCATATATCAAAATACTACTATCCCGACTTGGGAGGTATAGAGACTGTTGCAAAATATCTTGCTGAAGGTCTGACAGAATACAACAATATCGTAATCTGCTTTTCTACAGACAAAAAGTATCACGAGGACGATGTGAACGGTGTGAAAGTATATCGCATACCTGTAACCTTCTCGTTCATGAGCCAAGATGTGGCATTCAAGTATTTTTACTTTCTAAAAAAGATAATAAAACTTCACAAGCCCGATTTTGCGCATCTCCACTGCCCTAACCCATTCGTATATCCATTGGTTGTAAAGGCAATCAGCAAAGACACAAAGCTTGTTCTGCATTGGCATTCAGACATTCTTGCCAAAGGTGCGATGTACAACATAATAAAGCCTTTCGAGAATCAAGTTCTCCGCAGAGCCGATGTGATAATCGCAACAAGTCCAAACTACATCGACTATTCAAAGCCATTGTTAAAGCATAAGGATAAAGTAAAGGTTGCACAAAACGGCATTATCACCGCCGACTTCGAGCTTAAGCCGGGCGATGAGGAGCGCATCAAGCAGATAAAAGAGATGTATGGCGGAAAAAAGATTGTCTACTTTGTTGGCAGACATATCCCTTACAAAGGCATCGACTTTCTGATAAAGGCTGATAAATACATCCAGAACGACTGCGTGATTCTAATCGTCGGAAAAGGACCTCACGACAAGGTTCTGAAGAAGATCCCATGCTCAGACAGAGTGAAATTCCTCGGACGCTTGTCCGACGAGGATTTACGATGCTACTCTCATGCAGCAGATATCTTCGCCTTCTCTTCAGTAACAAAGGCCGAAGCCTTCGGTGTTGCCCTAAGCGAGGCAATGTATTGTAAGTCTGTTCCGGTTGTATTCAACATCAAAGGTTCGGGAGTAAACTGGGTTTCTGTAGCCGGCAAGACTGGCGAGGAAGTTCCGTTAAAGGATATAAAAGCCTACGCAAATGCCATAGACAAGATTCTTGCCGACGACAATCTGCAACACACCTACGCCGAAGCGGCACGAGAACGCATTATAAAGCATTTTACGGCAGAAATTGCAGTTTCGGTAATGAACGATATTTACAAGAATCTGTGACAATAGCAAAAGGCGGACAACGATGAATTGCCCGCCTTTTGCTATCTATTTACAGCCTTCCACTTTTTGTCAAGCCACAAGTTGAATATAGCCCATAAAATTATATCAATCACAACAATCAGAGTGAAATTAAGAATGTTTCTGAGTGATATATTCAACAGAATGAAAAACACCATCAGTCCAATAATCGTCAGCAATGTTTTATGCTGAGAGTAACCAACTCTCAGCAACTTATGATGAATATGACTTTTGTCTGCCCCAAACAGCGGCTTATGCTTGCGCATTCTGTACAGAATAACCCTTACAACATCGAACACAGGAATCATAAGCAAAGAATATGATATCAACAGTGCATCTGAGCGATAAGGCATTATGCTCTCGTTATTCATAGAATACTTTACAGCCATGAAACTAAGCAGATAGCCGAGCGTAAGACTTCCAGTATCGCCCATAAAAGTCTTTGTCTGCTTCTCTGCACTTCCGTAAATATTAAAGTACATAAAAACAACCACACTTGCAACAGCAGCAAGAGCAAAGACCGTATAGATGTAAATATGGTTTATGTAGAAAAGAAAGGCAAAGCCGAGCATAGCCATCACCGACAAGCCCGATGACAAGCCGTCGATACCATCTATAAGATTCATCGCATTTATAATAAAAAGCGTGCAGAATACGGTTACTATGTATCCCACATAGAATGGAATCTCATACACGCCAAAAAGTCCGTACAGATTGTTAACATACACGTTACTCAGCGGAAAAGCCAAGGCTGTTACAACCTGCACTATAAACTTGGCATTTGCCCCAAGTCCTAGCAAATCGTCGAAGACACCAACAATGTAAATGATGAATATTCCAGAAATAAAGATGAATGTCCAAGAACTCAACTCCATTACACCTTCGGTATAAATCTTAAACATAAGTACGACGGACATAGAAACAAGCATTGCCGGCAAAAAAAGTATACCACCAAGTCGTGGCACCAATATATTATGCACCTTACGCTCGTTCGGAATGTCGTACAGTCGCTTTTTGTAACAGATTTTCAACAACAAAGGCATTGTTAGTAAGGTGAATCCCAAAGACACCACAAATGCCAAAATCACATAATAATAATTACTCATCAGTATATTCTTTCTATTTAGTGCACCAAATTAGCGATAGTCGCTATCATTGTGGCAATAGAAGCCGTTGAGGTTCCTATTGTCAGAATCTCGGAGATGGTCATCTTCTTCGAAGCCATCTTCTGCGGCACGATTATCTCGCAGCCCGGATTTATGTACTTGCGTCCGCTGCCCTTAATGCGATAAACCATGCCGTTCATGTTGATTACATAAACTCTGTTCTTCTTTGCCTTCTGGCTGAAGCCTCCGGCCTGATCTATATAATCCGTAAGTTTCTGCTTGCTGTTGTATGCCACGGTTGTCGAGAACATCACCTCGCCATTAACCTTTACGGTATTTGTAAATGTAGGGATGATTAGTCTGTCGCCCTCGCGCAGCACAATATCGTTCTCGCCGCCCGGATTGGCAAGAGCCTTGTCGAGTTCGATGCCCACATAGTAGGTAGTGCCCACATCGAGCGTCTTTGCCACCGACACAGAGTCCTTGTCGTTCTCCTTGGCAGCCGCCTTTATCATCGTCTCCACGCGAAGTTTCTCCTCGGCAGTCATCTCGCGTTCAAGGCGCGCGCCCTTTATGTAAGCCTCCTTTGTCAGTCCGCCGGCGCTCTGCACAAGCTCGCTCAGTCGCTGGCTCTTGCGTGCAAGCGTGTATGTTCCGGCAAAGAGAACCTCACCTTCTACCGACACGTTTTTCTGCTCGTAGTAGCCCGGACTTCTTCTCACATACACCTCGTCGAACGGTTCAAGGGTGAACGACGGTTCTCCCTCAACAACGAAGCCCTCTTTCAGAGAGAAACTGAATGTCTGCGCCATGAAGTCCTCCGAGTCTGTAGCCTGCTGGTTCTTTATTCGGCGCGCCACATCGACCTTTACGGTAGATGCCGCCTCTTTCAGTCCGCCTGCCTGAAGAATGAAATCCTCGAGCGTTTCGTTGGCGGCATATTCGTAGATGCCGGGATAGCGCACCTCGCCCTTGATGGTAAGAATCTGCTCGCCCTGCATATCTTTCTTGCTTGGTATGAAGAGCACGTCTTCCTTTCGCAGCGGGATATCTGGCACTCTGCCGTGCAGAAGTCCTGCCACGTCGATAGAGAGCACCTCGAGAGTCATGTCCGAACGGCGGCGATGCATCACGGCATGGTCGAGGAAGGCATCTTCCTTAGGACCGCCGGCACGTTCAATCAGTTCCTTCACGGTCTTTATGTTTCCGTCGCTCTGATACATTCCGGGGCGGAATACCGCTCCTTTTATCTCAACCTTGTTGGCAAAACGAGGAATCACCGAGTCTACGGTTATCGAATCTTCGTCGGATACCTGGAACTTACCGAGTTCAAACTCCTCTACATTAAATATCTGATATTCAAGCCCGTTCTTTCTCAACACCCTCACGCTCTGCTTGTAGGCATCGCCTGTGAATCCGCCAGCATATTTAAGTGCCGTTGCCACGCTCTCGTTCTTCTTCATCTCGTAGAACATAGGGCGTTTAACCTTTCCTGCCACGTTTACAAGACAGTCGTACGCTCCTACCACAATCACATCGTTGTCGGCAAGTCGCACGTTGCCAGTCAGTTTGCCGTTAAGGATATAATCGTACACATCGACCGTGCTTACCAGTTTGCTGTTGCGATACACCTTGATGTCGCGCATCGTACCAATCTCGTTCACTCCGCCAGCCATGTAAAGGGCATGGAAAACAGATGCAAAAGCCGAAATTGTGTATGTTCCGGGCGTAACCACCTCGCCCATTATGTTTACGGTTATGGTCTTCGTGTCGCCCACCGTAAGACGGACTTGCGAGTTGACGTAGTTTGAGCCGACTTTACGCTTCAGGTATGCGTTTGCCTGAGCCACCGTCATTCCGCCTATCGTAACAGGACCAATTTCGTCGATGACTATTGTGCCGTCGGGCGAGATTGTCGATTCTATCGTCTTTTGCGATGCCCCCCACACATCAATGAACACTTGGTCGCCCGGACCAAGTTTGTAGTTAGATGGTGTGGCAATATTCATATTCGGTTCGAACGACAGATTCTTGTTGTTGAAGATGTTACGTCCGAAAATCTCGCGCTTATGCTTTTTCTTCTTTTCTAATAGGAAATCGAAATCCTCGTCGAGCGAATCGGGCATGATGAAATCGAGTTCGCGGCGCATGTCCTTCAGTTTTATGCGCTTCTGTTTCTCGGTCAGTTCCTCGTCTTTTTCCTTTTCGTCGTCGAAAGTTTTCTTTCTGAAGTTATCTTCTTTCTTCTCCTTGTCGTCTTTCTTCTTGTTGCGCAGGCGCGATGCCGACTTCTGCTTTTCGTCGTCTATGCCCGATATGTTCTTTGCGCCCACCACTTCGCCGCTTTTCTGCTTGTTGTACTTAGCCTTTATGCGACGAATCTGCTCGATGGTTACGCCTTTCTGCATAAGTTGGATTACAATCTGCGACTGTGACGTACCTTTGTTCTGTTCCTTCAGAATATACTCAATAACCTTGTCGTCGGACATAGACTGTGCCACGACAGGTGTTGCGCCCATAGTTAGCAGAACAATGATTATTATAAGTTTTATATATTGTTTCATTTATAAATCAGGCTTGCCATTATATAGAATAACTACACGCAGGCATAATTATTGCAAAGGTACATATTTTTTCTGAAATAGTTTGGCGCACCGATATTTTTTTATACTTTTGCAATTCATTACTTACAAAATCCACGGGGTTGACCGGTTTTGACAGCGGGTTGAGGTGGTATGTAAGCATGCAGTGCTCCGCTGGTCGGCACTTTAATCTCGGCTTTCAAACTTTTATCTGGCGAGAATAACTACGCTCTTGCTGCTTAAACCGAAGCACAGTAGGTTAGCTTAATCTCGGCACAAGGTGCTGAGACAAGACATCACTCAGAAGCTCTTGCTCCGAAACATTCTGGTTAAGTGGTGCAGTCAAGTCGGGGATAGTTGGGTGTGGCCTCGCGCATCCGATGAGATTTTAGAGGATAAGGCGCATGTTGGTGGTCTGGGTCTTGCATGCGCACGAAAACCGAAGGCCAGAATAAGCATGTAGAAAGCATATTAGTTCCCTGTTTGGACGAGGGTTCGAATCCCTCCAGCTCCACCCCACTAAGGAACAAAAATCGCAACTTTCATCTGAGGGTTGCGATTTTTTTTGTTAAAACATCAAAGAATGACACATCATTAACAAAATACCCTCTGTAAACACAGCTTTATATCTTGCCAATTTTCAATGATGTCAATACAAAGACAACAAAAAGGACACCCATTGTAGAGATCCAGATAACACAAAAATACAAGTTTTAAAAGGACTTGTAAACCTTTTATTTTATTTTCTTTTCTGTCATAATGTTGCTTGTTTCAGGAATTAAATATTTCCCCTGAAACTTTAGCAAAATTACCCCCAACCGTTAGAACGAGAGTTTTATCTATTTACATTGGTACTAAAAAAATCAACTGCACAATATCCTCTAAAAATAAATGAAAGCTATGACAAGGAACTTTATTTCATTTTTCCTTACTCACAGGTTGAAACACAGCCCCTCGTCCCGAACGCATCTCGAAGGAATCTTGCCAATTGCTTTCACAATAAAAACTTGAAAGATTATGTCAAGTAAGAGGCAAGTAAGCCGGAAGGTTCGTTCAGGGGTCGTTCTGATAAGCCGATAGCAAGGGGATAGTAAGCCTGTAGTAACGGAGTAGATACGGGGAAGCAAGCCGCAAGGTACGTTAAGGTACGTTCAAGGTACGTTCAAGGTACGTTCAAGGTACGTTCAAGGTACGTTCAAGGTACGTTCAAATGCAGAAAAAATTTCTGCATTTGAACGTGTAAATACAACTGTGTCAAGGCTCAAAATCTTATATCTCTCCCCTCAGATGTGAGGCAGCCGGCAAATACGAACAAGCAACAAAAATTCTTAATTTTCAACTTTCAATTGCCAACTCCCACCCCAACAAAAAAGATGCCGTCCCAAACGGGAGCGACATCTTCCTCATCATGTGATATTTTTACAAAATTACGAAAGTCTGTTGATGAGGTAAGGCAGAGCCTTCTCAAACTTAACGCCATACCAATGGTCGGCATCTGGCAATGTCTGGCGGATTGACTCGCAAACAAAGTCGGCGGCGATGGATGCAGCCTCGATTATTGACTTGCCGCGCATCAGAGCACCGGCGAAAGATGATGAATACACATCGCCTGTTCCGTGCATAGCCACATCAAGATGCTCGGTAAAGTAATAGTCGAACTTTGAGCCGTCGTAACATGCCACGCCCAGTTTGCCCTTCTCAAAACTTACGCCTGTAAGCACAACATTCTTTGCGCCAAGAGCATACAAGTCCTTCAGCACCTTCTCAATATACTCCTGTGTGTAGATTCCAGCCTGATAAGGAATGCCAAGAAGCAAGGCAGCCTCGGTCATGTTTGGCAGAATGATGTCCGCGCCATTTACCAGCTTGCGCATCTCCATTGGGAAATCGTCGTCGAAGCCGGCATAGAGTTTGCCGTTATCTCCCATCACAGGGTCTACTATTCTGAGCGCGCCCGAACGAGCCACCTGATTCATAATGTCGAGGATGTGAGGAATCTGAGCCTTTGACACATAGCCTGTATAGAAGGCGTCGAAATCAACGTTCTCTTTCTTCCATCTGTCAAGGATGTTTGGCATTTCGTCAGTAAGGTCGCGGAATGTCCATGCCGAGAAACCTGCTGTGTGGTTAGACAGTACCGAACTTGGCAATATTGCCGTCTCAATTCCACATGCCGAGATTACAGGCAGAGCCACGGTGAGCGAACATTGTCCCACACACGAAATATCCTGAATTGTTAGAAGTCTTTTATCCATTTTATTTGTTTTTTATTTCTGGCTGCAAAGATTACAAAAACAGAACACCTATTTTATAAAACATTCCGAAAAAGTAAAAACAATCTTACATTATAACAAAAGCAAAATCTGCAAGCCACATTAAAACGGCATTTAAACGAGAGAAAAATCGGCAAAAAACGGCGTTTTTTGAAAAATTTGGTTAATTTTGTGGTTCACAAAAAAATGATTTTTAACGAAACAGACATAAAAATTTAGATAACATACAGAAATATTTAATCATAGCGTTTGCTATTTAATCTGAAACGTTCGGAAACCTGGCAGTAGAAGAACTAATACAAGACTAAATAAGCAAATGCCTGCGCGTATGGCGTGGGCATTTCTTATCTTGTATTAGTGGGTCATGCCAGGTACCTCGAACGTTGGATAAGAAATTGTCCCACGTTCTTTTTTGTATATAGAGGTATCTGCATGGCTTTCGTTTTTTAGACCCTGAATAGCATTCGTATTAAACATGGTATAATTGTGAAATACGAATCTACATTCAAAGCAATTGATGACACCCTGCGCAACGAGGCGGGATGCAGCAACGAACTCGATTACATAGAGCAGACTTCGTGGTTGCTCTTTTTGAAATACCTCGACGACCTTGAAACGGAGCGCGAAGACGAAGCCGCACTCAACGGCAAGGAATACCGCCGCATTATCACCGGCTTCAACCGTTGGAACGCTTGGGCTACCCCAAAAACCGCAAAGGGCGAACTCGACGTTATCAACGCAATGACCGGCGATGACCTTGTGGAGTTTGTTAACCAAAAACTCTTCCCTTCGCTCAAACATTTCAAAGATACCGCCGTGTCGCCCGATACGCTTGAATACAAGATTGGCGAGATATTCAGCGAATTGCGCAACAAGATAAACAGCGGCTATAATATGCGCGATATTATCAACAAGATAGACTCGCTGCACTTTCAGAGTGCCGACGACAAGCACGAGATGACCGTGCTCTACGAGGACAAGATACGCCGCATGGGCAACGCCGGTCGCAACGGTGGTGAGTACTACACACCGCGTCCGCTCATACGCACCATAGTCAAGGTGGTGAATCCGCGCATTGGCGAAACCGTTTACGACCCTGCGTGCGGCTCGGCTGGCTTCCTCTGCGAGGCGTTCAACTATATGCAGGAGCAGATAAAATCGGTGGCAGACAGCGACACGCTGCAAAAGTCAACCTTCTTCGGCAAGGAGAAGAAGGGCTTGCCGTACATCATAGCCACCATGAACATGATATTCCACGGCGTGGCTGCGCCAAACATCGTGCGTGGCAACACGCTTACCGAGAACCTTGCCGCCATTCAACAACGCGACCGCAAAGACATTATACTTGCCAATCCGCCTTTCGGAGGCAACGAACGCGCCGAGGTGCTGCAAAACTTCGACATACGCACCAGCGAGACGGCATACATGTTTATGCAGCATTTCATAAAGATGCTGAAGGTGAACGGTCGCGCCGGCATAGTTATAAAAAATACCTTTCTAAGCAATAGTGATGCCGTCTCCCTGCGCCGCAAACTGCTCGAAGAGTGCAACCTGCATACCATTCTCGACCTTCCGCAGGGCGTATTCAGCGCAGGCGTAAAGACCGTGGTTCTCTTCTTCACCAAGGGCGAGTCAACACGCAAGATTTGGTATTACCAGCTGAACCTCAGCCGTACGCTTGGCAAAACTAACCCACTTAACGAAGCCGACCTTGCCGACTTTGTTGCGTTGCAGCAGACCAAAGCCGAGAGCGAAAACTCTTGGACGCTCGACGCATCTGCGCTTGGCGACGATTGCGACCTTTCGGTAAAGAACCCTAACAAGCCCGAGATTGTAGACAATCGAACCACCGAAGAGATTCTCAGCACCATAGCCGACCTCAACGACGATTCCGCACGATTGATAAACGAAATAAGAGAGTTGCTATGAAAGAGGGATGGGAAACTAAAACATTAGATAATGTTGCATCCATTTATAATGGAAACAGTATTAACGCGGATTATAAAAAAGAACATTTCTTAGGTCTCGCAGAAGGTTACCCTTTTATTGCAACAAAAGATGTTGCTTTTGATGGTACGGTTGATTATAATAATGGTGTAAAAATTCCATTTGATACAGACTATAAAATAGCTGAACCACAATCAGCATTTATATGTGTAGAAGGTGGAAGTGCAGGAAGGAAAATAGCATACATAACCCAAAAGGTTTGCTTTGGAAATAAACTCTTTTGTGTTAAGCCTTTGAATTCTCATTTAGTTGGCAAATTTGTTTATTATTTTCTCAGCAGTGAAGCTTTTCAAGTTCAATTCCGTAGTTTGCTCACTGGTCTAATTGGCGGCGTAAGTGCAAAGAAGTTCAAATCTATAGAAATCTCATACCCATCTCTTGCCGAGCAGCAGCAAATCGTATCATTTCTTGATTCAGAATTTGAGAAGATAGATGCGCTAAAAGCCAATGCCGAAACGCAACTGCAAGCCGCCAAAGACTTGTTTCAAGCCGCTCTAAAAGAGTTGTTGACACCGAAAGAAGGATGGGTGGAGAAGAATTTAGGAGAAGTTATAACTAATTTAAGAACAGGTCTTAATCCGCGTACACACTTCAAACTTAATACGCCAGATGCCACTTATAATTATATAACAGTTAGGGAATTAAAAGGTTTTGATATAGTGGCGGATGAAAAAACAGACAAAGTAAATGCAGAAGCATTGAATAGAATTAATAAGCGTTCAAACTTATTGAAAGGGGATGTTTTATTTTCAGGAACGGGTACTATTGGCAATACAGCATTAGTAACGACACTACCCGAAACGTGGAATATAAAGGAAGGTATTTATGCATTAACACCTAATCACAAGGTGATAAATTCAAAGTTCCTTATATATGTTATTAGTTCGGATTTCTTTTTGAATAACGCTCGGAAAAAGGCAGAAGGGACAGGTGTGAAAAGCATACCGATGAAACGTTTTGTAGAGTTGGCTATTTACATTCCAAATATGTTTTGTCAAGAAAAATGTGTTGCTAAACTCGACGCCCTCTCTGCCAATGTGAAAGCATTGCAAACTAACTACACCGAAACCATAACCCTATGCAACGACCTGAAACAGGCGTTGTTGAAAAAGGTGTTTGGATAAATTTGTGCCAAATCAGCAAAATTAGCATACTGAAATCTGCATAATCCGCTAATTATTTTTAGTATATTTGTACGGATTATAAAAAAACATAATTATGGACGAACAGCAGAATATAATCATATATCGTACAGCAGACGGACGAGCTTCGGTTGCACTCTTTGCTAAAGATGGAAATATATGGCTTAACCAACAACAGATGGCAGAACTTTTTGCCACCTCGAAGCAATTGATTAGTCATCACATAGCTAACATACTGAAGGAGAACGAACTAAACGAAAATTCAGTTGTAAAACAATATTTGACAACTGCCGCAGATGGCAAAAATTACAACGTGGTATTCTACTCTCTCGAAATGATTATAGCTGTAGGCTATAGGGTACGAGGCATTCGTGGCACGCAGTTCAGACAATGGGCAACAGAGCATCTGACGGAATATCTTATAAAAGGTTTTACGATGGATGACGAGCGTCTGAAGAATCCAGACGGAAGACCCGACTACTTCGATGAATTGCTGCTGCGCATCCGCGACATTAGAGCATCGGAAAAACGTTTCTATCAGAAGATAAGAGACCTCTTTGCACTAAGCAGCGACTACGACAAGAGCGACAAGGCTACACAGATGTTCTTTGCCGAAACGCAGAACAAACTGCTCTATGCCGTAGCCCACAAGACGGCTGCCGAACTTATTGTCAGTAGGGCCGACGCAAACCAACCTAATATGGGACTCACCACATGGAAAGGTAGCATCGTGCGCAAAGGCGACGTTATCATTGCAAAGAACTATCTGCACGATGATGAAATAGAGTCATTGAATCGTCTGGTAGACATCTTCCTGACAAGTGCCGAAGAACGAGTAAAGAATCGCCGGGATCTTACACTTGACTATTGGCGCAAGAATGTGGACAACCTGTTGACATTCCAAGAAAAAGACATACTGCAAGATGCAGGTAGCATTACAAACTATGAAGCAGAGAAAACGGTGAAACAAATATATGATGTTTTTAACAACAAGCGTAAACAATTGGAGGCGCAAACAGCCGATGCCGAAGATATGAAAATGCTGGAAGATTTAGAAAAAAAAATTGTAGCAGAAAATAAAAAAGGGAAATAGCCAATAACTATGGACGAATCAACAACACGCCGAAAGAAGATAGACCCTGCGCTTTATGCCGTAGGGTGGGAGCAAGTGCCCGAAAGCCAGATACTCAACGAACAACGCGCATACCTGATTGCGCCCGGTCGTGTGGAAAAACTGAAGGCACGCCACCCCAAGAAGGTGGACTACATTCTGGAATATAAGGGCATAAAACTCGCTGTAATAGAGGCAAAGTCCGACGAGACAGGCGTATCGGTGGGTGTGCCGCAAGCCAAGCAATATGCCCAGATGCTACAGATTCGCTATACATACGCTACTAACGGCGACCGCATCTACTTCATAGATATGGGCGTAAAGGATGCACACGGCAACTATGTTGTGCCATCAACCGAGAAGTTCATAGACAAATTTCCATCGCCGCAAGAGTTGTGGCAGATGTCATTCCCCGAAGATAACGAGTGGCGCGACCGCTTCAACCTTGAACCTCTGAACCGTGGCGGAGGCCGTGAACCACGCTACTATCAGGCAAACGCCATAAACAACGTGCTCAACGCTGTAGCCAACAAGCAGAATCGCATTTTGCTCACTATGGCAACTGGTACGGGCAAGACGTACACGGCATTTCAGATTTGTTGGAAACTGTTTCAGACCAAATGGAACTTGCACGGAGCAGAGCAACGTCCTCGCATACTCTTCATTGCCGACCGCAACATACTTGCCAATCAAGCAATAAACGACTTCGAGCAGTTTCCCGACGATGCCATGGTGCGCATCACGCCCGACGAGCTGCGCAAGAACCATGGCAAAGTGCCAACGGCGCGTCATCTCTACTTTACAATATTTCAAACCTTCATGTGTGCCGACGAGAGTGGCGAGCCTTACTACAAGCAATATCCAGCGGATTTCTTCGATTTCATCATAATAGACGAGTGCCACCGTGGAGGTGCAAACGACGAAAGCCAATGGCGCGAACTGATGGAGTACTTCTCGTTTGCCTACCAACTTGGTATGACCGCCACGCCGCGCCGACAAGACAACGCCAACACATACAAATATTTTGGCGAGCCTGTCTATTCCTATTCGCTCAAACAGGGCATCGCCGACGGCTATCTCACGCCATTCCGCGTACGTATTTCGGAAAGTAACATAGATGAATACACCTACGACCCCGACGATGAGGTTGAAGGCGAGATAGACCCCGAAAAGACCTACACAGAAAGCGATTTCTATAATAGCAAAATAGAGATTAGACAGCGCGACGAATACCGAGTGAAGGAACTCCTTTCGCAAATCACCCCCGACGAAAAAACGATAGTATTTTGCGCCACACAACTTCATGCGCACATCATTCGCGACATGATAAACCAGCACAAGAAGAATCCTGCGCCGAACTACTGCGAGCGCGTGACTGCCGACGATGGCGCGGATGGCGAAGAGGCTCTGAGACTCTTTCAAGACAACGAGCACAAGTTGCCGACCATTCTAACCACATCGCAGAAACTATCTACTGGCGTGGATGCTCGCAACGTGCGCAACATAGCGCTGATGCGTCCTGTAAACAACATGGTGGAGTTCAAGCAGATAATAGGTCGCGGCACACGCCTTTTCGACGACAAATATTATTTCACCATTTACGACTTTGTGGGAGCGAGTCGCAATTTTCAAGATGCCGAGTGGGACGGCGACCCGTTTTGCCCTGTCTGTGGCAATTATCCCTGCACCTGCAACAAAAAACCGAAACCGTATTCTGACGGTTCGGATGAAGGGGGTGGAACCGAGATTCACGAACCTGAACTATGCCCAATTTGCGGTCATCTGCCTTGCACCTGCGAAGGTGGCGACAAGCCGAAAAAGAAAATCATCGTCCGCCTGTCGGCACAGCGCACATTCGGACTAAAAACAAAATGGACGGAGAAATTCCAGTATGGCGACGAACTTATTTCGATAGAAGAATTTATACAGAAACTTTTCGGCAAATTGCCGTCGTTCTTCAACGGACCGGAGGATTTGCGAAAACAATGGGAGCATCCCGACACACGTCGCGCCCTGCTCAACCAACTGGAACAAGAAGGCTTTCACGAAGAGAAACTTCAGAAGATACAGTTTGTGATGGGACGCGAGGATTGCGACCTGCTCGATGTGCTCGAATATCTTGCCTACGAAACCACGCCTATAGAACGCGAAAAACGCGTTGAACTCGTGCGACAAGACTATTACAAGCAGCAGACTAAAGCTCAAAAAGAATTCATCGACTTCCTTATCGCCCAGTATCTGCGCAACAGTTACCACGAATTCACGTCCGACAATCTTGGCAAGTTCATCAATATGAAATACGGCTCAATTGCCGACGCCAAAGCCAACCTCGCTATGGACGTATCACAGATACGCAACCAGTACATCGAGTTTCAACGACAACTATACAGCAGAGCATAAAAAAAAGGCGTGCCACATTGCGACACGCCTTTCTAAATATTCTATCTTTAGAACAACTTCTCAGGATATTCGCCACTCTCAACAAGAGCCTTAATCTTGGCTACTGTCTCAGGACGGTCCTCTGGATAAGTTACGCCGAACCACTTTGATGTAGTGTCGAGAACCTTAACTGTTGCAGTACCCTCGTTAATCAACTTGTTTACCATGAGAGGAATGAAGAACTCAGCCTTCAGATTCTCCATGTTCTTAGGGTCTTTCAGGAACTCAACGAAGAAGTCCTGACTGTACTTGAAGTAATCAGGAGTGAAGCCCCAGACGTTCATAGAAACAGGAGTATTGTCGTCAACGGCAACCCAAGTTGTATTGTCATCGTCGAGATACTTAACAACGCCGTCGATGCGCTGAATCTTAGTGCGCTCAACAACGGTTGTAAGATGTCCCTCGGCATTTGTTGAACAGATGCCACGGCTCACAGTTCCGCTCTCTGAAAGAGTGTTGCCAACGCGGAAGCCAACCATTGAGTACTGGTTTGTTGCGCCCTCAGGAAGCTCGCTCAGGAACTTGCCCATAACGGCAAATGTATCACGGCCGTAGAAGTCGTCGCAGTTGATAACGGCAAAAGGCTCTTTGATAACGTCCTTGCCCATGAGCACAGCGTGGTTTGTTCCCCAAGGCTTTGTTCTGCCCTCTGGACAAGTAAAGCCCTCTGGAAGGTCGTCTATGCTCTGGAATACAAGTTCAACAGGAAGTTTGTCCTGATACTTGCTTATAATCTTCTCGCGGAAGTCCTGCTCGAAATCCTTACGGATAACGAACACCAACTTACCGAATCCGCCACGGATAGCATCATAAATTGAATAATCCATGATAGTCTCGCCGTTAGGACCCAGACCATCGAGCTGCTTCAGACCGCCGTAACGGCTTCCCATTCCTGCAGCTAACAGAAATAAAGTAGGTTTCATTTAAATAATATTTTTATAAGTATTACATTAACTTTTTTCTAAAAAGTGCATCAAAGGTAGTGAAAAAATAGATATATTTGTACGCTAAAAAGTTAAAACAAGTTTAAAAAATTAAAAATATGCGTCGGGCAGACCATGTTTTAAATAATTCAACTCTTTCTGCACACTAAACATTACAAATACAAATAGGTAAAATCAAAAAATTCTACAAATGAACAAAAAAGCTATAATATTCTCACTTATGCTTTGCAGCGTCTGCGGAATGGCTTTTGCCCAGAAGCCGGCACCAAAGAAGCCCCACATCAAATTGGAGAACGGCAAGATGGAATACGACACCTACCGCTATGTCGACTATTCTTTCTGCGGATACCGCCAGTCTGACACCAACATACCCGATGTTCCGGTAAAGGCTGTGGTGAACGATGCCGAGGCTATTCAGGCTGCCATCGACTATGTGGGCAAACTACCGGCCGACAAGAACGGACATCGCGGAGCTGTTCTGCTGGGCGAAGGGACTTTCGAGATTTCACAGCGTCTGCACATTGCCAACAACGGCGTGGTTCTGCGCGGAATGGGCAGAGACAAGACCATAATCCGAAAGAAAGGCGTAGACAGAATGTCGCTCCTGCTCATCGAAGGCAAGGGCGATGTGAAATATACCGACAGCACCACCGTGGCGCAGGACTTTGTATATGTTAACGACAAGACAATACGTCTTGCCAACGCAACGAACTACAAGGTTGGCGACCGCATAAGCCTTACATGGCAGAGCACCAACGAATGGATAAACTCGCTGGGCTGCGCAGGATTCTCGCCAACCAACAGCACTCTTGGCTGGCACAAGGGCGATGCCGACGTGCAATGGACACGACGCGTAACTGCCGTAAAGGGCAACGAGATTACGATAGACGTTCCGCTTACAATGACTCTAAACAAGAGCCTTGCCAACACCATAGTGGCACGAATGCCCGTTTATAATATAATAGGTGAATGTGGAGTGGAGAACCTCACCCTCGAATCGGATTACGAGAGCGACCTCGACGAGAATCATTGCTGGACAGGCATCTCGGTAGACAATGCCGAAAACTGTTGGGTGCGAATGGTAAACTTCCGCCACTTTGCCGGAAGCGCGGTTATACTTCAGCGCGGAGCAAGCATGACTACCGTTGAGGATTGCAAGAGTTACGAGCCAAAGAGCGAAGTGGCAGGCGCACGCCGTCAGACATTCTACACTCTCGGTCAGATGAACTTGTTCCAGAGATGCTATTCGGAAGAAGGAATACACGACTTCTCTGCCGGATGGTGCGCCGCCGGTCCTAATGCCTTCGTACAATGCGAGGCGATGAATGCCCACGGCTACAGCGGCCCCGTTGAGGCATGGGCTTGCGGTCTGCTGTTCGACATCGTAGACATCATAGGAAACGACATAAAGTTCTGCAACCTCGGACAGAGCAAGAACGGCGCAGGCTGGAACACAGCCAACAGTATGCTGTGGCAATGTACAGCCGGCGAGATTTTCTGCTACTCGCCCGATGCCGACAACACCAACCATTGCTACTACAACTGGTCGAAAGAGAGCGGCGACGGCGACTGGTATGGCGGAGGCAACTTCGGCAAGCCACGAAGCCTGTTCGCACAGCAACTTGAGGACAGGACAAACGCAAAGAATGCCGAGAAATGCCGCATATACATGCGAAACACCAACGCAAGCAGCAATCCTGCCGTTGAAGACGCTCAGATTCTTGCCGAGGAAGCCCGAACCGTTCCGCGCGTAACGCTCGAGGCGTGGATTGACTCGGCCGTATTCAACAGCGATTTGCTGGCTCAGGGCAAGGCGAAGGTCATCAGCACACCAGCAAAGAAGAGTGAGGCAACACACCATAACATAGCCATCGCCAACGGACAGATTACGAAAGACGGCAGCGCAATAGCCGGAAATCTGTACAGCACTCCGTGGTGGCGCGGAAACATACGTCCGTCATTCGTAAAGGGCTTCTACTCTGCCCCAGCCGTAACCCGTTTCGTTCCCGACCGCGAAGGCACGGGACTGACCGACCGCATAGACTCGGTTGTGAACTACATGGACAAAAACAACTTCTGCATATTTGCACAGAACTACGGATTGTGGACCGACCGTCGCCGCGACGACCATCTGCGAGTAAAACGCCGCGATGCCGATGTGTGGGCACCGTTCTACGAGCAGCCTCTGGCACGCTCGGGCAAGGAGACGGCTTGGGACGGAATGACAAAATACGACCTCACGAAGCCGAACAAATGGTACTTTGCACGTCTTAACGAATTTGCAGACAAGTTCGACGGTCTGCTGTACTTCCACCACTATTTCCAGCATAACATTCTCGAAGCCGGAGCGCATTGGGTTGACAGTCCTTGGCGTCCGGTAAACAACATCAACGGCTCGGTATTTCCTGAGCCTGTGCCATTCACCGGCGACAAGCGAATATTCGTGGCAACGTTCTTCTACGACATCAACAACCCGAAGATGGCAGAACTGCACAGACAATACATCCGCCAGCAACTCGACCAGTTCAAGGGCAAGGAAAACGTCGTTCATCTTATCAGCGAGGAGTTTACAGGTCCGCTACACTTTGTGCAGTTCTGGATTGACTGCATAAAGGAATGGGAGGCTGAGAACGGAAGAGTGAAGGTTGCCCTCTCGGTTACGAAAGATGTTCAGGACGCAATCCTCTCCGACCCTTCGAGAGCATCGGTGGTCGACATCATCGACATAAAATACTGGCATTACAACACCAAGGGTCTGTGGGCAATAGAGAGCGGAAAGAATCTGTCACCGCGCCAATGGCAGCGCAAGTTCAAGCCGGGCTCAACAGGATTTAACGAGGTGTTCAAGGCTGTGAGCGAATACAAGCAGAAGTACCCGGAGAAGGCGGTTACATACTCGGCTCAGAACTTCGACAAGAACGGATGGGCGGTGCTGATGGCTGGCGGCTCGTGCGCCAATATCAAGGTTGATGATGCCTTCCGAAAGAAGTTCCTTGCATCGGTTGCCTGCATGAAACCCGAAGCAGCAAACGATGACATCAAAGTTATGAAGGGCGACAATGCCGCACTCGTCTACCTAAGCAGCGCAACGGCAAAGGTTTCGCTCCCTGCCGGAAAATTCACGCTCTACCAAATAGACAGCACGGGAAAGGTGAAGAAAATCTCAGGCAATATAAAAGGTGAATACGCGTTTGGCGAAAAGGCAGAAAAGGGCGTGTATTGGTTTACAAAGTAAAGTTGACAATTCACAATTAATTGGTAATTGGTTTTCACAACAAAATCCCTTGCAGAGGCAACAGAATGTGCGTTGCCCTGCAAGGGATTTTTCGTTCGTCTTACGAATTCTGCGATAAGGGATTACTCGAATTTTGGGGTAACATTCTTACTTTACCCCCAAAAAACGGATTATCAATTTTAGGTACTTTACGGATAACTATTAGATTTTAATTTCAACGATATTCGTATCATTTCAGCACACAGAGCCTACGGAAACACGGTTACTGAGCAATGCCACTTTCTGCCCCATTCTGAAAAAACGATTCATAATGACGGAAAACTGCATTTTTTTTCATGAGCATACAAACGATTTAATCTTTTGATTTTTAGCAAGATTGCCCATTTTAAGGGCTTTTCAGCAAGAAAATAAGTTTCAGACAGGTGCATTTTCATCGGCAAAAAATTTGCATATTCAAATTTTATTTGTATCTTTGCATCGCTTTTGGGAACAGAGGTTCCACATAAGTTAACTTACCTTTAAAATATTAGATTTCAGGTGCGTTAGTTCAGCTGGTTAGAATACATGCCTGTCACGCATGGGGTCACGGGTTCGAGTCCCGTACGCACCGCAAAAAGGCTTCACTTTTGATAAGTGAAGCCTTTTTGGTTTCTATTAAATTAAACAGAAAAATTAGTAACTCATCGTTGCATCTACCCTGTCGGTCCATTCCGGCAGCAAATATCCGTGAACATCTACGCAATGGTCGTGGATTGTCTGTTTTCTGTCACTCTCCTGCTTCATCCACCACTTTGTACATTCTGGATATAGCGTAGTTTTCTTGTTTGCCTTAGATGCAATGCGCTCTTTCTGACCTACAGTGAGCGATACCCACCATGTGTCCAAAACTGAAACCTTTCCCATAATTCTGAGTTTTTTATGATTAATGTTTCACAAATATAGCAAATTCAGTTAAACGAACAAATAAAATGATAAAAAAAGGCTGTCATCCGAATATTTTCAGATGACAGCCTTCTATAAAATATAGAAAAATCAAATCGTCCTTTTACTACAAGGAACGAAGATCTTTACTTCTCATGTCGAGCAAAGCCCTCGATAATCAAGTCTTTGGTCTGCTGAATATGTGCACGGCTTGAAGCTCCAAACAATACGCTCTCGATCTTAGGGAAGCGTGTAACGTATTCCATAGCCTCATCCGGCTTCAAAGCACCTGCAGCCAAGCATTGCATTGCCATAGGACGGAATTTTCTGTCTGAATTGAGGTATTCCTCATATTCCTGAATGCTTCCTGACATACGGAAGCCTATCTTGTTGATAGATGAACAAATTATTGGATTCTCGATGCCCAAACGCTCGCACAAATCAACCATGCGAGGCATATTCATTGTAATGAAGCCAGGTTCAGCATTATATTTCTTCTTGACATATTTCGCATACGCCACGAATATTTCATCCATCCCCAAACCCATGAGCAAATCGACAATCACATTCTGCAAGAATATTACAGGTGTGTTAAGACCATCGAACATCTTCATCTCAGCATCAATCAGAAGTTCCATCAATGCAGGGAAATCCTTACGCATAAATGCGAGTCCGGCCTTGCCTGTTACAGCCAAAATGTTTCCAGGGATATAAGCCTTCAGCGTGCCTAAAATGCCAAGTTCGGTAACTGCATTAGCATACTTGTGCGCATACGGCATACATGGATGAAACTTGAAATCCTTGTATTCTTCCTTATGCTCGCGCATATAGTTGCAGATGTTATATATACGGTCGTGCGTAGTACACATAAATGTATTTATGCCACATGCTCTTGCGTTGTCAAGCACATCAATAATAGCCTTGTCTTCCTTAAAACGGATTGCCTGTGCCCTACTTCTCTCATCCGACAAGTGATTAACGGCAAAGAACTGATTATCTCCCAGAATAACTTTATCCATAGTTTACAACGATTTAGTTTTTTATATTACACATTACAGAAGTTCTGCATCTTTCTCCATCTTTGCAATGATATAATCTGTCTGCAAAGCCGATTCGAAAGAATTTCTGTCATCAATCTCTCCAGTCTCAATACCGTGTATGAAAGCTGCAGTCTCAGCAGTATATTCCTCTCCACGAAGGTTAAAGTCGACCATAGGAGTGCAATCTGTAATATATTTAAAGTTCCATCCCTGTTTCAGTCCATATTCAGGTTTGTCTTCCTTTACATAAATCTTCAGAGTTGTAGCATCAGCCTCAAGTTTTCCCTTATCTCCCTGAATCTTCAGACTCGTTGTCATCTTGCGCACTGTATCATCGCTCCAGTTTACGCTAATCTGTCCCTTCAGTCCGTTTGCAAGATAAAGTGAACCATATACAGCATCATCCACCTCAGAAGAGAAAATAGAAGGCATCTGAGTTCCACGACAATCTACAATATTACTGCCACAAATGTAATTTATAAGGTTAAGAACATGGGCAGCATAGTCTTCTATACAGCCACCGCCGTTCTTCTTATCGCTTCGCCATGTACCACCTTTTGATTTCAACACAACAGGACCATAGGCCTCGCCCATAAAGTGGAAAGGCTTACCTATTACGCCTTCGGCCAATAGACGTTTCATTTCGTTAAATGTGCCGATGTATCTGTTGTGATAACCAACTTGGTTAACCAAGCCTTTGGCTTTGGCCATCTGAACCATTTTCTCGCCTTGTTCAATAGTCAAGGCAAAAGGTTTCTCACAGAATACATGACAACCTTTCTCCATAGCATACATTACCATATCATAATGCAGTTTTGTTGGAGTTACCACATATACACAGTCTGGCTTCTGTTCATCAATCATCTTCTTATAGTCAGTGTACATCTGGATTTTAGTCAGTTTTTTAAAAGCACTCTGCAACAGACTATCCATATCACAAGCGGCCACCAACTCCACGTTTGGCAGACCTCCAAGGATTGCAGCATGGCTCATTCCCATCTTTCCCAATCCTATAATTGCAGCTTTAATCATAAAATATATTTTCTTATTGTATACGATAAAGGAACCATAGCTTAAAACGGCTCGCAAGATATACAAAATTTTCTTACAAAAAAAATTGTTATTACTTTTTTTTCAAATTAAGTATGTTAATTGTAACAATACTATCGGACTCTGTTTATTATCTACCAATAACAAACATACTAAGCCATTTATTTTTCCTGACAATATATTTGGAAAGAATAATTGGTATTACGCACCCCAACACAGATACAAAAACAAGCCACAAATAGTATGGAACATAATTTGAGAAGTGAAAGTTTATGTACAGCACTCTTAATGGTATCACTGTCAACATCGACAATATATAAATATCCATACAATAAAGTCCTAATGTCTTCGCCGCGTTATGAATAACATTCTCTCCAGTCTCAGAAATTCGTATTCCCAAATAGAACATCATTATAATTCCGCTTAGCGTAATAACATATTCTTTAAAAGGGAAATATGCAACAAAACGCAAGCATGTAAGCACTACAAAGGCAAGTATTCCAATAACAGCTTTGTTCAAATGAGATTTCACCACATCATAGTAATTGGCAAGAACACCTCCTAATGCGAACCAAACAAAATCATGAAACACATGCTTTATTTGTCCAATCATCCAACTACTGTCAATAAAAGATATTACAGCCATCAACACAGACAATATCAATAAGCCATACGTTCCTATTTTCCTAAAAACAACACATATTAAAGACATTACAAACAATACCCAAAGAAACCAACATCCATTTGCCGGACTCACTCCCCAAAGCATTTCCACCCAAAAGTTTTGAGACAGCGGGTGGTTGGCATATGAGGCTCCAATTGTTTTAATCAAAATATATAAAATAGAAAAAAACAAATATGGCAGCATTAGCCTATTAAATCTTTTTAAAAGAGTTGCGCCTACTCCTATCTTATGCAATCTGGGAATAAACAAGAAACCTGCAAACAAGAAAAACACAGGCATGTGGAATGAATAAATCCACTTTTCTAAGAAAAATGCGAAAGAATCTTTGCCTACAATCTTCCACCCTATTTCTGCATCGGGAAAAGAATGTCCAATTACAGCAAGCAAAATTGCAAATCCCTTAGTAATATCGATTTCTTCAAAATATTTTTTTTCATCCATTTATTCGTCTCATTATATGAATGTACTGATCAGTTATTGACTCCCAATTGAAACGTTCTTTTATGTCCTTTTGTCCATCAATTGCGTTTTTCTTCAGAAGTTCAGGATTATCCAATGCCTTCTGAAGAACTTCACGAAGTGCCATGGCATTTCCACTCTCAAAAGTTATGGCATTATCCTTGGTAATAAAAGTGTTCTCGCGGATATCACTACAGATAAGCGGAGTTCCGAGTCCCATAACCGTTAGAATCACAGGAGAAAGTCCCTCTATCAACGAAGGCTGGCAATATGCATAGGCATTCTTCATTAGAATATTGGTATCCTCACCATACACATATCCCGGACAAATGATTCTCGAATCTGATGTAGTCTTAATTTTGCTCTCGTATTCATTAGGATTTGGAGAGCCGCCAATCATAACCAACTTCTTGTCTGTCTTCAGTCCTTCAAAAGCCTCTTTGAGCAGATGCAATCCTTTGTCTGGAATGAAACGACCTACAAACAGGAAATATTCTCCTTTTTTCAACGATAGTTTGTCAAGAATGTCCGTATTATCAGACGGTTCAGGAACTTCACTGCCGTATGGAATAAAATCATACGTCTTGTTATATTTCTTTTCGTAATACTCCTTTGTGTATACATTGTCGAACACAACAGCATTTGGGATATGAGCTGTCAGATAGTTAGAAAACAGATAATACAATTTCCCATACCATGGCCATTTATCGCGCTTCCAGTCCATTGCGAACTGGCTTACGACAACTTTCTTTCCTGCCAATCTAAGAAACAAAGCCCACAAACTGTTTGCTCCACTGTGCAGATGTACAACATCGGCTGTATCGTGAACAATAACGTCCCATGTACACTTACAAGAATGTAAAAGACTGTCAAAACCAGCCTTGCTAACAGTCTTGAATGGCTTTAGGCGTATTCCCTCGTATTCCAGATTCTTATCTTCGCGCGTTTCGTTCGGATATATACGCGTATATGCCAAAAGAGAATATCCTCTCTTTACGATACGAGGATATAACTCAACTGCAAATTTATCACTACCTGCGCCACCAGCTCTTGGCGGAATATCACGAAAACCGCCAAATGCAGCAATACGCATTTTTTTCTTTTCTTCCATAAAAAATTCTCTTCAGATTCTCTGGAAACCGAAGACTAATCTAAATATCCCTTATAATAATTATCAATATATTCTTTCAAAGAAACCTTCCAGTCTCTCATTGCGCTCACCCCGCGCAGATTTAACTTGCGAGTCCAAAGGCGTTCACATGCAGGACGAGGAGCAAAGTAATCCTTGGCAAAATATTCTGACGTTACGACATTTATCTTTACTTTATCTTCCCAATTAAGACATTTCAAAAGTTCCTGTGCAACCTCAAGTCTGCTTGTCTGTCCACCGCATACACAATTATACAACCCCCAGTACTCTTTCTGTATCAGATTCTTGACTGTCTTTGCAAAATCCTGTGTGTATGTTGGAGTTCCGTCCTTGTCGTTCACAATAAAAAGTTCTTTCTTTCCTTCTTTCAACTGTTTCATCAGTTTCTGAATGAACTTTTTATCCTTTGAAGGACCAGCTCCCATCATCCAGCCTGCACGACAAACAAGATAACGCTTTGCATTTTCGACAACAAAACGCTCGCCCATATACTTGGAACGTGCATAAGCGCCCAACGGATTTGGCATATCCCAATCGTCGTATAACTGCTTCTTGCCATCAAAAATTCCGGCAGTGCTAATATATAACAATGGTATGTCCAATTCGTTGGCTATATATACAGCATTCTCAACACACAATGTGTTAGTCAGATATGTCTCATCAGCATTATTCTCGCACCACTCCAAATCTGTATAAGCGCCCAAATGAAACAGATAGTCAGGCTTAAAATCCATGACATCCTTCTTGTAGGCCTCGAAGTCGCGAAAATCGAGAAATGAAAGCCAATCGGCATTTACATCCTTATCGGTACACTTAATCTCGTAATCACCCTTGAACTGCTGGTAAAAAGCCTCACCCAACATTCCGCCACAACCAGCTATATAAATTTTCTTTTTTGCCATAGTATATATTTTTTTACATTAATCCCAATCTAATGTTGCAACCCACTCGGCAGTCTTTCTGACTGCATCGTCAAAGTTCCACTTAGGCTGATAGCCTGTATCTCTATAGAGTTTTGTAACATCAACACTTGTATAGTCAACATGAAAATCCTCGTGATAAGTGCCCAAACGGATCTCTGCATCAGGACATATTATATCGCGAACACGCGCTACAATATCCTTCAAAGGCAATCGTAAATTGCTGCCAATATAGTAAACAGAATCTGGCAAGCCCTTCTCTCCAGCCAAGACAAGAGCAGAAAGAGTATCATCGATGTAATTCCAGTCGTACAAATGTATGCCTTCAGTCAAGTCTAGCGATTCTCCCTTAAGCAACTTGTGCACGAACAAGTTTGTAGAGCGGCGTGAACAATCACCCACACCAAACGTGTTTGCAAAGGCCACGCTTAAGAATGGTATACCTCTCTGAGCTGCTGTTGCATGAGCCAACACACGGGCAGCCTGCTTTGCCGCACCATATACATTACAATGTGCTCCTGCTGTATGGCTAAGTGTTTCTTTCTCGCTTACCATATATTCAGAGAATGATGTAGAGAAGAGAAATCTCTTGCATCCCATCTTTGCTGCCTCATTAACAGCATCGCACAACGGCTTTATATTCTGCGACTGAGCAACATAGTCGTTTGTAGCCTTTCCATATCCGCCCCATGCCAGATAATAAAAGATATCGATATCCTTTACATCTGTCATTGTTGATATTTTATCAAAATCTTCAAAACCAACCTTTATTATTTCAAGATTCTCAAACTTTTTATACTGTTCTATTTTCTCAGGATGAGGTACAATGGCAACAACATGTGCTCCTTCCTGCAAATAATGTCTGAGCAAGTGCTGGCCAATGAAGCCAGATGCTCCTGTGATTGCTATCTTTTTCATTGTTTAATGAGTTTTATTATAAGAACTCCTTATAAAAATTTATCAATCTGTTATAATAGTCTTCCCTGTCAAAATGCTTATGCGCAAAATCCAATGCTTTCCTACGCATCTGTAAATACTCGTCTCTAGACAAAGCATCAGCCTTTGATATTACACTTCGCAACTCTGCAACATCACCCCACTTAAAACTAAATCCTGTTTCGCCATCGACAATAATCTCCGGAATTCCGCCGATTCTCGAACCTATAACAGGAGTTGAAGCCGAATAAGCCTCGATTATTGTCATAGGGTTATTCTCATACCACTCGGACGGAACGATTATAAAATAAGCATTTTTTACCAACGACTTTAATTCATCTCCTTGCTTATAGCCTAAGAATTCAACATTCTTTATATTATTTTCGGCTACAAAATTTTTCAAAAGGACTTCTTCCGAACCTGTTCCGACTATTTTCAGTTGTACATTATTCAAATCCTTAACTGCATTCAGGAGAGTGTGTACACCTTTCTCCTTAGACAAGCGTCCAAAGTACAAAATATATTTTTCACCAGAAGGTATATTCCGTTCAGCATCTATACCTTCCGAAAAGTTGTACATTACTACGGTCTTTCTGTCCTTCAGGAAAGGCATATACGGTTCATGCTTCTCTTTTGCAAAATTGCTTACAAAAAGGAAACCGTCAATTTTCTCAGGCGCATGAAGTACTTTGTTTCGGAAATAAATCTCGGCCGTCATCATAAGGCTCATTGAATAACTATCCTTACAACACTTATTTGTAATACATTTCCAAAACTTATGTCCGTCGCACTCTTCACAAATATTTCCTTTGCCATTCTTGAATACGTACGCAGGACAAACCATTCTGTAGTCGTGAACCGTCATTATGACTGGTACGTTGTACTTCTTTAAAACATCAAGAATAGATGGAGAAATATTGCCCCACATCAAATGAATCTGGGCGATGTCAGGATGCTCAACCTCAATCAACAGTCCGATTTTCTTTGCCGCCTCGGTATGGTAAAAATATGAAGCCACATTTTTCAGAGGCCTCAACAAGCCTGTTCTCGACTCCCTTGATGGCGCAAAATAAGATGAGTATTCAGAATCAAAATTCTCGTCCCAGCACAGCGAAAAGAAAACGACATCATGGCCGTGCTCCTTCAACAACTCGGCCGTATTGAACATCACTTTTTCTGCTCCGCCCAAAATATGATGATAAGCGTCTATCTGTAGTATTTTCATTATCTGGCGAACTTGCCTAAAAACAATATTGATAGATTGTTTTTACATTTGTGATACAGACATAATCTCTTTTATCTCCTCCGGATCAAGCAATGGTTTCATATCTTCCAGAGGTCTAGAAGCCATCTGTCCTTCAGGTGTCTTATAATTAGCCTGTCTAGGAACAATTGGTTGGTCTGGATCTACAATCACATTTACCAGCACAGGTCCGTCATAGGCAAAAGCTTCCTTTATGACATCGTTCATTGATTCATGGTTACATATCTCGTATGTCTTTATACCATAAGCTTCAGCAACGCGCTTTATGCTACCAACTGTTAAGCCAGACTCAGGACTGCATCCCATATAATGTTTGTCGAAGACATTTGTCTGAGTATTTCTAACTGTCGAATAACCTCGGTTATCCAAAATGAATATCTTTAATGGCAGATTGTCCCTCTTAACAACTTCCAGTTCCTGAATATTCATCACAAAACCGCCATCGCCATTTACACAAACGACACGTTTACCTGTGGCATAGGCGCCTCCGATAGCAGCAGGAAGTCCATTACCCATTGAAGACAGACCTTTTGTAACATAGACTCCTTGTCCCTTCTTAACCTTAAAAGCCTGTATGGCTGCATCAACACATGTTCCAGCTCGACCTCCAACATAGATGTCACTCTCGGTCATTTGCGAAGAAACTGCATCCATAAGGTAATATGAATTAACAAATTTTGAATTCTTTAGCCATTCTGGATTAAGCGACGGATACTTCTGATTCCATGACTTACATATAGAAATCCAGCCTGTAGTATCACCTATCTGAATATCAGTTCTTGCGCTCAATTTGTTGATGAAATCTCCAGCATCGCATCTTACCTTCAGATAAGGATGCAATGTTGGTTTGTCAAGCTCTGCCTGATCAATATCTACCATCACATGCTTTGCATTCTTAGCATATCCTGCAAAATTGAAACCTGTCTGCAATAAAGCAAGACGAGTTCCTATGGTTATCAGAACGTCGGCGTTCTGAAGAACGAAATTAGCAGCTCTTTGACCAACGGCTCCCGGACGTCCCATATACAGAGGATGGTCATTTTCCAAGATATCCATTCCGTTCCAATGACATAAGGTTGGAATATTCAGTCTTTCGGCTAACTCGCGGAAACTCTGCTTGGCTTTTGCAATAGAAACTCCGGCTCCGACATAGAATACAGGTCTTTTTGCATTATTCAATAGAGATACGACCTCGTCGATAGTCTTTTCAGAACAAGAATAATCATTCTTTTGAGGAATGTATGATCGTAATTCTTCTGGATTTACCTTACATGCCTGAACATCTACAGGAATATCTAACAAAACAGGACCCGGTCGACCTTCCTGTGCAATTGACACAGCCTTTTCAAGTTCAAATCTAATATCTTCAGGGTTCAACACCTGCACGCTGTACTTGGTTACAGGTTTAGCCATCTCTACAATACGAACTTCCTGAACGCCCAATTGTCTCAAGTTGGGATCTTGTGCAATATCAGCTCTTTTTACCTGACCTGTTATTACAAGAAGAGGAGTTGATTCTATCCATGCACATGCTACGCCTGTCAATGTATTTGTTGCACCTGGACCGCATGTTACACAAGCAACTCCCAAGTTGTTGGTGATTCTAGCATATGACTCGGCTGCAAATGCACAAGCTTGTTCATGAAGCATCCAAACCGGTTTTAGTCGTTTGGAATAGCCAATAGAATCGTTGATATGCATAGCCATACCGCCCGGAAGCATGAATACATGCTTCACGCCACAGTTCTCCAAGAAATCAACAATATAATCTGAAACCTTTATTTTCATTTCCATCTTGCGTCAATATCTGATATATCAATTGTATCCTTTATTTGGTAATAATAATCATAAACCTGCTTCACGGCTTCCTCTATAGGAGTAAAACGTACAGAAAACTCACTCTTTATTCTGTCGTTTGACGCAGTGTATTCCAAGTTTAATCCTGGATTGTTTATTTCTAGTTCTTGATTTTTGCCTGTCAAATCAATAATAATCTTCGCAATATCAGAAAGAAGATAATTCTGATCCATGACTATATTATAGTCATGATAATTAAGATTATTACTGAGAGCATAATCGAGAAGCGGCAAAATATCACTAATATCCACAAAACTAAAACGACAATCCTGTCGTAATTTTACAGAAAGTCCCTTGATAGACTTTACGCAGAGATTAGATATCACATTCTTGGTGAAACGCTCGTACTTGTTAATCGTGCCAAAAAGCCTAAAGTTGTAGATATTACGGCTTGTCCTTGCAAAATCATTCATTATATACTTTGCAAGGCCATATTTATTTTTAGGAATGCTTCTTCCGAAGTCATCTTCAGAAACATTAACTATTGGTTGACTCTTATCAAACTCCGCTCCGCTGCCAAAATAAATCATTTTTTCAAATTTGTCACTTTGTGCAGCTAATGAATAGAACATTCGCAGATTACTCTCCAGTTCCTCATCAACAAAATGAGACTTGTCTACCGATGTGGGACGAAATGTGGCACAATGGATAACATAGTCTATCTTGTTTTGAGTAAAATAAGAGGCAACGCTTGCATCATTTGTCAAGTCTAAGTCCCTGCTTCCGGGCGTAAACAGAACGTACTTATCGGCAAAGTACTCTTTTATCAACCTTCCAGTAATTCCATTAGGCCCAGCACCTGTTATAAGCAGTTTTTTCATTACTTTAAGAACTCATTTATTTCATCAATACAGATGTCATAGACATCCTCGTTCTTATATCTCTTGTACCAACTTGATGTCAATACAGCACAACGCTTGGCGTCCAAGCGAGGCTTCCAGCCAAGGCGTGTCTTGGCCTTGGTGATATCGAGCATCAGCAAGTTGGCCTCGTGAAGCGCATTAGGGTCTGACACATCCTTCAGTTCTCCGAAACCGAAGTTTTCGACCATAGCCGTAGCAACATCCCAAACATTTAAGACACTCTCCTGCTCTGGCCCGAAGTTCCAGCCTTCGCAATATTCTGTAGGATTTTCCCACATTTTCTGGGCTAGAAGCATATAACCACTCAGAGGTTCAAGAACATGCTCCCAAGGACGTACGGCTTTAGGACTGCGAATCTCAATAGGCTTTCCTGCCTCCAAGGCACGGATACAATCTGGGATGATGCGGTCTTTAGACCAATCGCCACCGCCTATCACGTTTCCGGCACGAACACTTGCCAAACTTACATGATGTTTCTTTCCATAATCTTCGGGATTAAAGAAACTGCGTCTCCAACTCTGAATGGCAATCTCGCAAGCTCCCTTACTGCTGGAATAAGGATCGTAACCACCAAAAGGGTCGTTCTCCTTATAGCCAGTCATTTGTTCTTTATTGTCGTAGCATTTATCAGTGGTAATCATCACACCAACCTTTATGCTTTGCGTTGCACGGATGGCTTCCATAATATTGATAGTTCCCATCACGTTGGTCTGATAAGTTTCTACAGGAATCTCATAGCTTAGACGAACCAAAGGCTGTGCAGCAAGATGAAAAACAATCTCAGGCTGATATTCGTTGAATATTTGCTTCATCTTCTCTCCATCACGGATATCGGCACGGATATCGGCCTTTATTTTCTGCCCGATGCCAGAAAGGACAAAATTATCCTTCTCTGAGTATGGTTCAAGTCCAACGCCTACCACCTCAGCACCAAGTTCATGAAGCCAGATAGACAGCCAACTGCCCTTAAAACCAGTGTGGCCAGTTACAAGAACGCGTTTGCCCTTATAGAAGTTATTAAAAATATCAATCATACAAATTATATTTGAGGTACAACACGTTCCCACTTCTTCCACGGAGCATTACCTGCTTGCAGTAATCTCTCAAGCATATTCTTTTCACGGATGTTGTCCATGCACTGCCAAAAACCTTCGTGAATGTATGACATTAGTTCTCCATTAGCAACCAGCGTCTCAAGCGGCTTGCGCTCAAAAATACAGTCGTCACCGTCAAGCAAATCAAAAACAGATGGTTCAAGAACCATATAGCCGGCATTTATCGGAGAGCCATCAACCTGATTCTTCTCTCGAAACGCCTTAACTGCACCATTCTTGATATCCAAAACACCCTTTTCCTGCATCATCTTAACAGCTGTCAAAGTTGCGGTCTTGCCATGGCTTTTATGGAATTCCAAAAGTTTGTTGATGTCAACATCACATACACCATCGCCATAGGTCATCATAAAAGTCTCGTTTCCGACGTACTCTTGCACTCGCTTGATGCGTCCACCAGTCATGGTATTATAACCTGTATCTACCACAGTAACTTTCCATGGTTCAAGTTTGCTTTGATGCACTGTCATCTCGTTCTTTCCGTCACGAAAATCAAAACTCACATCACTGTTGTGCAAGAAATAGTTTGCAAACCATTCTTTTATATACTCCTGCTTATATCCGGCACAAACAATGAATTCATTATGTCCGTAGTAGGCATACTCCTTCATAATGTGCCACAAAATAGGCATTCCACCTATTTCGATCATGGGCTTTGGCTTAAACACCGACTCCTCAGAAATGCGGGAGCCAAAACCACCAGCTAACAATACAACTTTCATATATTTCCGTTTTCCATAAATTCAGCAACAATTGCTGCCATTGTATCCTTTTCTCTTGGACTCTAATCTGTTATTTGTAAGAGCGTTAGTTTTTTATCATCATGTCCAACAGTTTTATTGAACGTTCACGCTCATTAGCAATAATTTCGTTAACTTGATTATAGTCAATCTCACGTTCTACCACTGAAAAATCACTCAAGTCTGTAATGATTCGATCCTCCATATGTGTCATTTCAAGAATGCTCTTTATTCTCGTTCCCGTACCATCATTCGGTAGAATTACCGAGAATTTCTTATTGAACAAAATTGCAAACACCGTTCCATGAAAAGAATCAGTAACAAAATACTTGCAATGTTTTATAGTCTTGATGTAATCTTTTATTTCTGGAGCAAAGATTTTATCGCCTCCCGAAATCAGATGATGCCATGTCGCTGACATTGTTGCATATCTTATATTCCTGTTTTTAGAGAAGTTCTTAACATACTTTCTCAACTCGGGATTGTTGTGCAAATAGTACACTAACAATTTGTCATCACATGCAGTATTATCATTCTTTTCTTCAATAAATTCGTTCCACTCTGTCATTGTCAATAACAAAACAGGGTCTAGCACCACTCCAAGACAATCTATTCCCATCTTGTTAAGCAAATCGACAGCCGTATTTTCTCTGACTGTTATATGACTATATTGCTTCAGCCATTTTGTATATTTATCAAAATACTTTTCGTCAATATCTGTTTTTCCAAAGCTTGCAGAATATGCAATTTTCTTCCCCTCCTTTACAAAAGGTAAGAAATATGTTTCATCATATCTGTCTATTCCCCAAACTTGGTCACTTCCAGTAACGAAGCAATCAGCCTTCAAGCCAACTATCTCATTACAAGAATAATACGCATTCGTCAGTTTCAAATAACGTCCACGCATTTGTTCGAACTTCTTTTCCACATTACGATGCTCGAAACTGATAAAGAATGCTCGCAACACACTGAAAAAAACGTTTTTTATTCCTGAACTTAATTTAATCTGTCTTAACAAATTCCTTAAAGAATATGCACTCTGACGTCTATAATCTATGATATATGCATTATGTCCTAATTTCTCAAGGATTCTGATTGTTGCAAATGCCTGCAACACAGAACCATAATTAATCGGGGCATGTCTTGTTATTACTTTTATTTCCATATGATCAGAACAAGCGATTTATAACTTTATAAAATAATTTTGGCATCCTTGGCAACGATGTCAGGATTCGTTCCAAAAGTAATCTTTTTCTGACAATATCATCGCCTTTCTTCCTTAAATCATCACTTACAGCCTCTCCTCTGAAATAAGGAATGAACTTATTTTTCTCGTTAAGCACACTTATTGACAAAGCAGGGGTTACATCAGATACACTTTTCGCGTTATAATCAAGATAAGAAGACAATGCTTGCAGCAGAATTTGTCCACCTTCCGAATTTACAGAAAAGAGGCTTTGACCTGATTTTCTGTCTACATTAAGCCACCACGGATCCATTACTGTTATATCTGTGTCTTCTCCGTAAGGATTACCACAAATATGACATCCGGGAACACACCACAGTTTTTTTCCAAATGGTAATGTAGCAGCTTTCTCCCACGGTATTTTTTTATCATTAAACTTACATCTTCCCGGCCACCCGTTGCCACGATACTCAACAGCCCTCAAATCGTCAATATTTCTTAGCTTCTCGCCAGCCATTTTTGCAATAAAGCGTGTTGAATCGAAAGTCTTCTGCTGCTTACAGAAAATACAGATGCTATACAATTCAGAACATTGCTTTCTTGCATATTTTGACAGAGCCGACAACTGACAAGCTGTTCCTATAATCAGAAGTCTCTTACAATCACGGATCTGTTCCATATTCAAATTTAATGGTACTGAATGATATACAGAATTGGGAATGTCAGTATAATCTGGGATGTCTGCAGAGGTGAATAAATGTCCCTCAGCAAAAGGGTATTTGTTTGTCTTTCTTAACGTATAAACCCCATCAAAAAAGCCAGACTTCAAGCCTTCTACAATTATTGTTTTAACAACTCCTCCCGAAGTAGATTTGGTTCTTACTACATCATCCTTACTATGCCCCAAATAAAAACTGCGAGAGTTTATCAATCCGTTTATATCATCAACTTGCGTATCTTTATTAGCAGGACATATGTTATAGCAATGTCCACACTTTACGCATCTGTCCTGATTTATCGTTATGTCAAGCAAACCTGTATTACTGTTCGTACCCCACTCTATTGCATTCTTCTTGCAAACAGAAATACACGAACCGCACTGCTGACATCTTGTTAAGTCTACCTGGATTTTATCTGACGCCCTAACTATCATGAAAATCTGTTACTTTGTGTTCAACGCTTCTTTCAGATAGTTCCACATTCTGTTTCTGTACACATCCAACTTCTCATACACATCAGTCCATGCTATAGGCTCGTCGATAATAGCGGCAATGTCCGAGTCTGCATTAACTCGTCTTTTCTGAAGTCCTAAGTTTCCACAAACAGTATCAATACGTGAATTCTTTGACGCACCAGATGATGAAGAATAGCGGTTTAGTATAACAAATTTTTTCTGATTTATAATGCTAAACGCACATCCGTGGAAAGAGTCTGTAACAATGTATTCTGCCCCACGAATAATATTAAGAAATTTATTCGGATCGACATCAAAAGGAGTTATATCACCGAAATCTTCATCACACTCAACGTACTGATCCAAGAATTTCAGAAATACGACCTTCATATTCTTCTGCTTTGCAAATTTCTTTACAGCCTCACGATGACTGCTGTTGGCTCCCAGGAAATAACAGAATATATAAGGTTCGTCATATATCTTTTCAACTGGGACCATTTCAGCCCATTGTTCCTTGTCAAAACCGAACACAGGATCCATCAAAACAGGAACGTCTCTACCGGTCAGTTCTTTTACAATCTCTGCGCCTCGGTTTTCACGACAACTGACATATTCTATTCTGTTGATATACCGAGCTGTCCCCTTCTTCTGATAAGAAGGTATATTGTCAACTCCAAAACTTGATGCGAATGAAACCTTGCGCACATTATCAGGAACGAACATCAAGTTGTAAAAATCTGTTCCATATCCCGATGGCGACCACAACTGATCGCTGCATGTCATAACAGCGTCGAATTTCTTCGCAATATTTTGAATATCCTTGAAATAGGCTCCATAGACATCGTATCTGTCAAAATGATTTTCATCATATTTTTTGAAAATATCACTACGCAGCTTCAAAAGAGGAGTCCATTTCGGATGTTTCTTGTAAATCCTGTTACGACTCCAGTTCTCAATCAAATCCTGGCGAAAACTGGAACAAAGAAAAAATTTAGGCAAAGATTTTATTTTGAACCACAGACCTGCTCTTCCATAATGAATCACCCTACACTCATGACCCAAATTTTCAGTCATACGTATAGTTGCCAGTGCCTGCAACTTACTACCGTAATTAGCATTTTCACATTTTATACACAAACCAATCATATCCAAATTACTTTCCTTTATTTATTATTTCCAAAGCCCACCAGATTTTCTTGTGTCTGCCAATGAATCTTTGTGCATGACACACTAAAACTGCAATATAATCTTTTAACATTGGTTTTTCAAATTCTTTATCATAAACAGGAGTTTTCCTGCCTATCATTTTATCCATCACAACCACAACTGCAGCTTTTCGTTTCTTTGGATACAACATGACCTTCTGGCTTTCGTTGAGCGTATGTGCATCCAGCTCATCCATTTTTATATATCCTTCGTCAGCAGCCGTTCTGAATAAATTTTCCCAATATTCACTTCTTGTAATCCAAGAACTTATTCCAATTTTATCATCAGAATAAGGCTTTATATGAATGTCACCAAAGCACACATCTCCAAGTTCGCCATAATGGTCGATACATGACAAACAACGATGCGGTTTGAAGAAACTACGCAACAGTGGTCCGTAGAATGTTGTAAACGGCACTTTGACATGCTTTTCAGAAGAACCATCAACAGTATCTATTGTTAAATATCCAAGGCAACCGTTATCGCGGTACTGGAAATTATTTATATTCTCTCTGTCAACACCATAGTGTTTGAAAATATAATCTTGAGAATAAAAATTTCTTCCCGAAGAACAATATATTGCAAAATATCCGACAATCTTTTCACGGAATTTACGATCTATTGATGCGCGTTTTCTCAAGCCTTGGATATGGCAAGGAACACCAACTATTACGTATCTGTTTCCTTCGGCCTTGATGATTTCGTTTCCGATTTTATTGAGTGCTACTGGACAATACTTGGAACTGCGCGCAGCAATAACATCTTCACGAGTCTTTGCTATATAAGAGTATGGCGTAATTTTGTCTTTGTCAAACCCGGTTACAACAGCACCATCTATAATCTTATTCTCCAATAAAAATATCAGGAACTGACTAACCATACCACCACTTGCCGAATGATATCGAATATCTTCGTCAAGACTACACCCTGTATGCAGTCCGACATAGCGTCCTATATATTTATCTTCTTTTACCGATTCCTCAACAAATAAATCCTTCGCCCGCTGTGTTAAGTCACACCCTACTCCCGGACATACCTTCAGACACCTACTACATTTATCACCCAAACACAAACTTTCGTCTATTACTGGCTTGTACTCTCCATCTATACGCTTGATGGTTATGGCTGATTTAAGACAAACGTCCTCGCATATGCCACAACCTGTACACAATTTATTGCTATAGGTATAGTTTACATTCATATCATCCCTTTTTGTTTCGCCTATATGCCTTAACCTTTTCAACCAGTTTTTTCGGAACAAACAAAGATAATATATACATTGTCAACAATATGCCATGATAACGTATTGTGTTTACCACACCATAGTTTCTTACCACATAAAAGAACCACTTTAATCCCTTAAATAAACTTAGGTTAGAAAAGAATATTCCATGAAAATATCCAAATGTTATTCCAACGAAAAGTGTTCCATTCATTTGTTTTCTCTTCTCCTTAAATGCATAAAACAACAAAGGACAAGATACTATAAGATCTTCATAACTCCAAGCAGGAATTACCGATGAAGGCTTTAAATCTACGATAGAAGTTTCCGTAAAGAGACAAACAGCATCGTCATTTGCCTCCAAATATTTCAGCAAGAAAATGTTCTGTCCATTCTTAGTAGAAAGGTATCTATAGTAATAGAAAAGATAATCGTGCATCTTTTCCATATTATAAATACTTGTTGACATAAACGTTAATCTACTGTATACCGAAAAGATTTTTCTACGCTTACACAATTTTGCAACATCCATAAACCCATGTGTTTCTTGAACATATGGAGAATTGAACTTGAAGAATGCAAAATCTGGATATTTCTTAATGTGTGCTAAAACTACCTCAACAGCATCTTCTCTAATATAATCATCATCACCTAACGTCCAGCACCATTTGGTATCGCAATTATATAATACGCCAGCAATATTAGCATCACCACCAATGTTGGCTTTGTTCTGTTTTATTGTAAAATGTTTTTTTTCTTCGTCCGTAAACAATGAAGAAACCGGAACAGGACTACAGTTATCATATACAACCAGCGCAATTTCATCAGTCAACTGCGGAAGAAGAATTCTTACAGTTTGCTGTATTTGCTCTGGCCTTTTATATGTAGGAATACCAATGGTTAATATTGGATTGCTCATATGTATATCAATTATTATCTTCAAACGTTATATTTTGTCAATATTATGACAACTACTTTGTGTATTTAGCCAAAATATCAATATATTTAGTACCGTACTTCAAATCCGGTTCCATATAGTTACCTTCTCCCCACTCATTCCAAGACTTCAACATGATGAATTTGTTGTTCTTTTTAAGCGTGTTTCCAACAACCTTTTTACACATCTCATCCCACAACTCTGGAGTGGTATTGTAAAACATCGTTCCATTGTAGCCGCTTCTTGGCGTATGATCCCAATTAGGAATTATAGTTGGAATAAAATCCTCACGCTCACAATCATCGTACCAAATCTTATCCACAACTTCGCGATAATCTATCATGATAGGACGCTTACGTAATTTTCCGATAATACGCTCTATGAAACGATAGCCTTTCATATAAGTTCCCTTATAAAAATAAGAAGATATATACAAATTATTCACAGAAGTGGCATCAAACTTTCCAGGACAAGCATTTAACTCATCCATATTTTTTGCCAAGCCAACAAAATAAAAAGAATCTGCAACTCCTGCTTCTTTTATCAAACGATTCCACTGATCCATAAAACCTTGTATGTCAGGGAAATTTTTCAAGCCATAAAGTAGGAAAAATGGACGTCCATCGACCTTGATATATCTTGGGTCTTTGAATGCCTTCAGATACTGATTGAAATGATTCAAGTTGTCATCTTCTCCTGGAAATTCCTGCTGAATAAGCCATCTTCCAGAGTTGCTATCCTTATTCCAGGTCTTTGCCATCCATCCCTCGGCTGCCCATCCTAAACAAAAAGGAAAATCAGGCTTGCCTGTCTCCAATGCACGTTTGAAAGGCATATCCAGCAACTCCTTTCCGTTGCCAAACCAATAATGCCAATAACAGAAACCATAAACACCAGCACGCTTAGCCAACTCAGCCTGCTGCTCGGCAACTTCTGGCAATCGAAGATCGTAATAACCTAAATCAGCAGGCACTTTCGGCTGATAGTGTCCCTTGAACAATGGACGAGTTTTTCCTACATTTGTCCATTCTGTAAATCCTTTTCCCCACCATTCATTATTTTCTGGGAATGGATAATACTGAGGCAAATAATATGCTATAACTTTTGGTTTATTCTGTTCCATTTATTAGTTCTTACAATTATTTGATTTTATTATTATAATTATTACTCGCAATATTTCGCATACACAGAATCAATCTTCCTGACATAAGCATCGATGTCTTCATTTTTCAGATTATTTATCATTTCCGTCTGCTCCTTGCCGTTTAATCCATTAGCATTAAAAGCACCTTCAAACTTATAGCTATATGCTGTTCCAAAAACCGGAACACCTGTGTATATTGCAGCAAAATTTGCATGCATACGAGCACCAATGAAAAATGTCATACGACTTATAACATACTTAACCTGTGGAGATGTCATATCCTTATCAACAAGCACAACATTCGACTTGTCAGACAAACGCGCATAAGCCTCGCGACAAGCTAACATGTCGTCATTATCATTAGGTTTGTTGTATGTATATGAATGTGGTATTAGATATATAGTACATCCTTTCTTTCTGAAATTCTCAATTATCTCAGAAACCAGCTTTGGATATGAATCAAACTGTCCTTCTAGTCCTTTAAATCTATTGCCATATGCAAGACCACTGACATTCAGTCCGACAGCCTTTTCTTTAATCTCAATATCCCAAGGCTCAGGCTTCATAAAAAATGATATATCCTTTGTCAATGTATATTTAATCCCCAACTTTTCGAGTTCTGGAATGAACTTTTCATCACGAACATACACTTCCCTGGCATAACGCATTATTTTTACGGCCAAATCATAGTTCTGCTTCTTCTTGAACGGGCCTATGGTTTGTGGAAGCATCACAAGCGGAACATTTGCCTTTGAGAGTAGAAAGGTCTGACGCATTCTTTCTAAAAAAGTTTCATCCCCGTAGATATCAGAAAAGCCATCGCCACCATAATCTGCAGCTTCCAAAGCTATTTTATTAACAGTACGTCCAAATGGAGTGAAAGGCAAAATAATCCCAAACTTTTTAATGAGCATTTTCTCTAAAGAGAAGATAGGTATTTCCTTATGCACATACTGCTTGCCGTTTATAGTTACTATTTCTGATTGAGTCAACAAATTTTTTAATTTGAAAGGATTATTGAAAGAATGATAGCGTATAATCTCCATACCGTCTTTCAGCAAACCTTTATTCTCCAAAAATGATACAGTTCCATAAGTCAACGCAGCATTACCTCTATTTGCCGAACGTATATTGAATCCAGATATATTTATATATTTTTTCATAATACCCAACTTCTATATTTATATTGATTTTATTTGTTAGTCCTTAAAATATAGTCTTTAAAATTCTTTTTTGAAGAAACAACAAAAAGACCACGTTTTATCCAAACATGAAGTTTCATCAACCACAAAGTTTTCGAAAACAAACTGACATAAAGTCCACAAGATACAAGCCTTGTAATATTGTTCAAAAACGCCTGCTGGCCAGAATTTCTTTTTACTTTTTCAATATTATTCTTCTGAGCATTGTAATATGAATTATAATCAGATTTAATGCAGTCTATTAGATTTAATTCCTGCATCTTTGATATAACATCCATTCCTTGCTCAGTATTAATAAGAAATAAAGTATTACCGATCTTATCGTTCAATTTATAATTCTTCAACCAAGGGTCTGCAATTGAAATATCAGCCTTATAGCTTGTATCTAATTTACAATAATAACAGCGCTTCGGACGATATAAACCAGACTTGTGAATAATACTCCATGGCTCAGTATAATTGTCACGATAAATAAAATTTCCATTTTTCAACCATATCTGAATACCACTGGGCCATCCATTCCCCCGGTACTGCATATTCGCCACATCTTCCTTCTTTATTCCCAAGAACTCATAATAACGCCATGTTCCCTCAATGGTTGTCTGACCTGAGCAACAAAACGAAATTATAAATGCTTGTATGCCATTTTTTTTAAACAACTGCTTCAACGCAGATACCTGACATGGAGGACAAGTAACAACTATTCCCGAACGAATATTATTTATATTATCTTTTACAAACTCAAAAATGTCAACATCTTGATATATACTTCCACATACATTGATATCATCAGATGTATAAATCATTTTTGGCTCATACATACATTTATTGCTATTAAATACGAACGTAACACTAGTACCAAAATCATCAAGTGATAAAAGATACTTTTGTAAAGCAGTACCTATTCCACCAGAACTCGCCTTATAACGCAAATTCTGCTCACTCGCATACCCTATATAATAACCTAAAACTTTATTTTGTTTTAAATCCATATTTCAGCTATAAATATCCAAGTAACCGCATTTTCTGTCCTTCAGATCTCTTGGGATAAGTCAGGCTACTCGCTCTTCACTATTATCAATAACTTAGGACTTGCGCAGGCAATCTATTCAAGGTTAAATCTTCTCGCCATCTCCCCACCTAATAAGGTGGCTATCACAAAAACTAGCGTTTCATAAAAAGTATTTTATGACAAATACCACTTATATTTTTTGCTGATAATCAATGTGAATTATTCAAATATTCTTAGGATCTATTCTTGTCGTTTACAATAATTCTTCAATCTAACATTCGTTCCTCACCTATATCAAAGTCTACAAATATTAGATACACAAAACATCAAACGTTTAGAACTGTTTACATCACAGTGAAAGTATATTTTTTCTGAAATTTCCTATCCCTATTCACGTTTGAAAAATCCCTTGACACGATTAAACAAAAAGGTTCTTTCTGTTTCTTGAAATGCCAATGTCAATGCTAACACGACCACAACAGTCATTGAAAGCAATAAAATTGTCAACAACTCAAAATAGCGATTTTCGATTGGAACATTATATTTGAACAAAAATACTAATCCAACTGACAGTATTATAACAACAAATGATCTCATTACAGATTCTTTGAAAAAATATTTAGGAGAGAAAGCGGGTATAATATTTTTTAATAAATGTAAACGTACAAACAACGCTATAACAACAGCCAATATAGTAGTAATATAGCCAAATTCGGGTCCTAAACCTATCTTAAAAAGTACATAACACAACGCGAAGCAACAGAAATAGATACTTCCCATCACTATCTGATATATTTTAATATTACCAGAGGCCAACATTCCTATATAAAGAGTGTGTGATAATGCCTGAAAAATTGAATAAATGATTGTAAGCCTCAAGAAAAGCGGCAAAAAAGGCGGAACCTCAACAAGCCATATTCCCAGAATATTTTCAGATTCGACAAAAAACGTAAGAACTATAAACCAATATAAAAGAGCCGCATATTTTGCCCCTCTTGCCATTAGTTTGTTCATATACTCTAAATCACCAGCAGAATAACTCTTTGTTATTTGAGGATTCATAGCCGTCATAAAATTCGTAATAAACGAATTAACAGCTTGGTTTACCTGCTCAGCAAGACCACGTGCTGCATTTAGTGCAACTCCGAAGAATATATTAATTAAAATATTTATACCATGAGTACTCAGTATTGCTGCTGTGCTCCCTATAAAGTTCCAACCAGAAAAGCTCAACAAATCTTTAAACAAAGGCTTATCATAAACAAAGTGAAATTTACATTCTTCAAAATTACGTGAACAATATATGCCATATATCAAACGTAAAGACACAGCTATCATTAGCATCAATATTGCATAAACAATCAGTTTATCAAAACCGATGACAGGTAATAATGACACAACCGCAAGTTTAGCAATCACCTCATAAATACTAATATACGCAAACACATTCATTCTTTCATGAGCAATAATAGTAGCATTATAAGGAATACTAATAAGGTTAACACAAAAGACAAGAACGCTACACTGGAATACCCAATTTGCAGCCACAATTCTTTCAGGATTTATATTTAACCGAGTATTTAGAAACCAAAGACCTATTGTTTCGAATAGAATAAAAACAAAAAAAGCAAACAATAAATGAATAGATACTGTGCCACAAAACAATCTTTCCATTTGAGGATGTTCCTTCCCCATCTCATAAGAAATAAACCTCTGACTTGCATGAACAAGCGAAGAACTAAGGATTGAAAACATCGTGACAAAGCCACCGATAACATTATAAACACCATAATCATCAACACCAAGAGTCTGCAATACAACACGACTCGTATATACACCAATAAACATTACCACAATAGACCTAATGTATAGGAATAGTGTATTTTTTGCTATTTGCTTTGTATTTCGTATCATGTAACGATTTATCTTACTTCATGCTATTAAAAATATTCAACTACAATTATAGACATTTCCCCAAGGCTAACTTAAGGAAAAAGAGTTTGCTTATTTGTATAAATCTCCCCAATCATCATTACATAAAATATCATAAAATTTATTAGGAAACCACATTCTCCTGTCACACAAGAATATGAAATGTAAAAAACGAATAAAGCATTTAAAACACTTCTTTGAGTTATATTTCCACAAATTTTTTTATTATAACGAAACAAAATAAATGCCATATAGGCCCATAAAAAAAAGCCCAACAAGCCACTATCACACAATATTATAAAAATTAAGCTTTCAAAACATAAAATTACAGGATGATATCCCCTTACATAAAAATCATACTTATGCCATTCAAATCCCTTACCTTGAATAAAACAATTTTTCACCTCATCAAAGCACCCATTCAACTGTTGCATTCTTTGTTCAATAGACGAGCCACGCACTTCAGAACTTGAACTTTCATAACTCACCATTGAAGAAAAATAGCCCATCAAATCAGGAATACTTTTTATTATTAACCATAAAATCAAAAAGAATACTATCGATAAAAAAATTTTTTTGAATTGACGAACTTGCAATAAATAAAAAATAAAAGTAACAAAAAAACCACCTAAAACAGAACGGATTCCACATGTTACAAAACTGACTCCAATAAGTAAAATAAGCGATAACAAAAAAAACTTCATTTTGTCAGTGCCTGTGTACTTTATATAGAGATTATATACATATATCATTGCTACCCCTAAAAAGAAGCCAAATCTCATAGGGTGAGTAAAAACAGAAGATATTCTTCCAAATAAGCGTCCACCACCATCAGCTAACGCATATTCATCATCAAACGTCGAACCATTTGCTATCGAAATTAGACCAATATATGGGTTATTTCCAGGAATAGCGGCTAATAATAAGCCATACAAAACGACCAAAGAAATACAAATCAATAATACTTTCTTGTATAAGAAAAAAGACTTATAATCAACTTTTATCTGATTCCACAGAATAAAAGGAAAAAGTTGTGTTATAAAAATTTTTTTTCGCCACGTGCTAATTTCAAAACTAAACGGCGTATCTGTCTGAAACAACATCAGTAACAAAGACACAGAAAAATATATAATAAAAGGTAAAAATGGAGTATAATCAATTGTGTATTTTTTAGTCTTAAACGTATAAATGAAACATAAAAGCAGCAGTGTATTTATCAAATTCCATTGGAAATTGAAACCCAAAAAATTAATGTTCATATAAGGAACTAAAATAAGGTATGCTAAATAGAATGCCAGACCTATCCTAAATTTAAAGAGTAGGAAGAAAACAATTAGCAATACCCAAAATCCTTGAATAAATTGAACCATCTGAAATTATATTTTTTAGACAATGAATATTATATATTGTCTAATAAGTATTAATTCGAATAATCTAAAAATAAAATTATTGATTTAAGTTAAAATAGCTCTCATGTTTGACAGTAATTAGAGTATCAAATTAAAGTTTTACATTATAGCCATCCACAACCACACATATACACAAAGGGGACACCAAAGTATCAACTTATACGATGGGAACAATAATATCAAAATAAGGGAAGTATGTTCTTTTCACGTACTTATAAAAAGCGACATAATAAAAAAACATCACCTCTAGTTATTCTTATTATGCAAAAATACAGAGAAAAAATGACAAAAACAAAAAAAACTCCTAACTTTTACCACAAGGCAAGATTGGAAAATTTATTCAATATTCAAAAAAAAAGAACTTACTCGTTTTTGTGTCATAAGCAATTTTTTGCTTATGACACAAAAATATTATTTGTCATGCATAAGAATACGTTCGATATTAAATCTTGGACGATCCTTAACTTCGACATAAATCTTGCCGATATACTCGCCCACTATTCCCAATCCAAGGAGAATACTGCCCGAGCAGAACCATATAGAAAGCATCAGAGATGTCCAGCCCTGCACTACATGTCCCATGAACAGTGAATACATCACAAAACAAAAAATGCCAAATGCTATAATCAAGAATATAATTCCAAAATACAGCACAAAATGAACTGGCTTGACAGAGAAACTGGTGATGCCGTCGAAGGCAAAGCTTATCATTTTCTTGAGCGGATACTTGCTCTCGCCGGCAAAGCGCTCTGCCCTGTCGTAATAAACGCAATCGGTCTTGTAACCGATGGTTGGAACCATTCCGCGAAGGAAAAGATTGCGCTCTCTGTAAAGCAAAAGCTGCCGTAATGCTCTCTGGCTCATCAGACGGTAGTCGGCATGGTTGTAGACCGATTTCACACCCATTGACTTCATTACAGAATAGAAGCCCAACGCCGTAGTGCGCTTGAACCATGTATCTGTCTTTCTGCTCTGACGAACGCCGTAAACGATGTCGCAGCCGTCATAATACTTCACAACCATCTCGCGGATGGCATTCACATCATCCTGAAGGTCAGCATCGATAGAGATTGCCATGTCGCAGTTTTCAACGGCACTCGACAGACCGGCAACGAGGGCATTCTGATGACCGACGTTTCCTGCCAGATTAACTCCGTTTACATACTTGTTCGACTCGTGCAACTCGCTGATAATGTTCCATGTATTGTCGGTACTTCCGTCGTTTACATACAGAATGTAACTGTTTGCCGAAACGAGTTCGTCCTTAACCAAAGCATCCAGCACTTGTGTAAGGCGCGAGGTGGTTTCGTGAAGCACAAGTTCTTCCTTATAGCATGGTACAACTATTGCTAATCTATGTTTATCCATTGTTTTTCTGCAACATTTTCATAAAATAAAGATTTTACAAAGATAGTGAACAAATCTGTTTTATGTGACATAAACAGAAAAAATAATTCACTTTCGTTTAAATCCTTTTCGGATACGACGCAAGAAATGCTTGCGCTTAGACGGAGCGAATACCCTTTTTTCCTTTTTACGGAAAGGATCATGATATATGCCAGCCAATTGCTTGCCAAAATAATACAAAAACTGAACGTCGCTAACAAAATAGCGCCGGAACAAGCGCTTTGGCTCTTTAAAGAAGCGGTAAAGCCACTCCATTGCGTATTTTCTCCATCTTTCTGGTGCACGTTTCAGAGTGCCAGCCTCAAAATCGATAGTGGCTCCGAGTGCCATGAAGAGTTTTACATTTGGCATACTGTCGCGATACCTTATTATCCACTTCTCCTGCTTTGGAGCTCCAACACCTACAAGAAGTACATTAGCACCACTCTCGTTTACGATTCGCACCAAATCCTTGCATTCCTCCTCATTCTTCTCAAAGCCGAATGAAGGAGAATGCGCTCCGACCACAATCTCTCTCCCTACTCTCTTGTTGATACGTTCCATTGCCTTGGCAGCAATGCCCTCTTTTGCTCCTAGCAGAAATATCTTACACTCCTCATCATCCTTATGATACATATAATAAGATGTGAAGAAACTAGAACCAGGGATTACTTCCCTGACAGAGCGTCTGAGCAAGCGACTAAACAGACCAAGAATCTTGCTGTCACACACCACCCACTCCGACTTTTTGTACACATCGTAGAAATCCTTGTCTTTCTGAAGTTTTACCATGTGATCAATGTTCGGAGTGACAAGAACACCCTCTTCAAGATTTTCCAAAAGTTCCCGTCTAGTTATATTCTGAATATCAACATTTAAGATTTTTACAGTCTTCATCAGAATTATAGTATTATTGTTCAAATTATATTTAGTCCGCCAACACTTGTTTATATATATTCTCCAAGTTGTGGAATACTTTTTCAGGGAAAAATGCCTGTACTACATTATAAGCGCACTCTCCATGCTTTTTGATTGCAGTCTGATTCTCTACATAAAACTTTATTGCACCAGCAATAGCATTTATGTCTCCAGGCTGTACAATAATGCCGTTCTCGTCATTTTTAACAATCTCTGGAATCCCACCGACTGGAGTTGAAATAACAGGATGCCCGTATGCCATAGCCTCTAGAATTGCAATAGGCAACCCTTCGTTGTACGACGGTAGAATATATACATCCTCCCAGTTCAGGCAATCGATTTTTCTTTGCCCCTTAATCCAACCTTCGTACGACACAAAAGACTCCAGGCCATTTTTTCGAATATATGATTTGATGTCTCCGTCCACCTCGTTGCCTCCAATCCGAAGGATTAGTTTATCTGCAAAATAAGCCTTGTTATCAGCAACGGCATTTAACAAATCAAAAACTCCCTTACGATTACTTACTTCTCCTAGATACAAAAGATGGAGTCTGCCATCATTTGTTTTTTTGTAAGAACAATGTTGAGGAGGAGAAACGATATTGTTAAGCACATGAATCTTATCCTTCTCCATCCCTATTGATGAAAAGAAATCCTTCCACGACTGTGACAAGACAATCAGGCAGTCACACATCCTAAGAGTTGCCACAATGTCCTGCTTGTGAGATGCCCCTTCGTAATACTCAACAAAATCAGCGGCATGTTCGTGCAGAATTACCTTTTTTCCGTACTTTTTAGCCATGTGGATAAACATTCGGCATCTGTCGAACGAGGCATTTGCAGCCCCGTGAATGTGAACAATACTTATGCGCTTGTCGAACTTCAGTAGCAACCATGTTCTGACCAAAGCCTGCACTGCATAACACAATTTCACAAACTTACTGCCAAGTTTCCATGTAGGAATGAATCGCATATTCTCGATATATTTGTCATACGAAACAAGAACCGCCGTCATTCCGCCTTTTGTCTTTTTTGATACTCCCAAAAAGAGTACCCGTGAAGAAATATCATTATGGATATAAAACATTTTTAAGAGAATCTAGATTGTCGTTACATTCAGATATTCCAGATATGTTTTCTCGTTTTTGCGCAAAATCTCATCTATTCTTTCCTCATCAAATACATTCTTTACGTCCTGAAAACTTTGCCACACATCAGACAATCCTTCCTCCGAATCCAAAACACCTAAGAAGGCTTGCGGGTATAATCCGAAATCCTTTAACAATGAAACGTGCTTGCTCTCACCATATTCTGTCATAAATTCCTTACCCGACTTTACATAAATCAACGCAGGAGTGTGGTTCTTCATACAGAACACGCCGTCGTGGAAACGATGAGTTATAACAAAAGACACATATTTATATAATCCGACTTGCTCCAAAGGCGACATATCAATAAGGACAATGTCGCTCCAAGACACGCCACGGTTTGTTACCATCGTATAGCCTCGCCTCTTCAAGTCTTTCGCCACATCATCAAGCCAATAATCATCGCTGAAGAACTGTACGAATACCGATTTTTCTGGTATCGAAACGCCCTTGTTGCTTAAATAGGAATCTATATATGAATAGTCAATCTGATAAGTAAATGTCGGATCGGGGATGTATTCAATCTTCTTGTCATCATCAAGTACACGCTTGAAAAGTGCCATCGTAACGCGATCTCTCACTCCAACATGAGCGAATTGGCCGGCTGCTATCTTCAAGTCATTTTGCCGTTTTTTTGACAATTTATCAAAGACAACATTTTTTGCAGACGCGGCAATAAGTACTTTCTTTGCATTTACATTTTTCAGCCAATATGCAGAAATGCCATCATAGTCGCTTGGCACATGATCTAACTCAAGCAAAGTGTCGGCTCCGACATAGATGACATCATAATGACGAGAATTTATGTAATTCAAAGCAGCCTCAACATTATTTATAATAATATCATTAGCAACCTGCAACTGCTGTGCCGTAAAATCACGATATTTCTTAAATCGCTTGATATCGTAAAAGATGTTTTTCAACGAATAGGTCTTATAAGGCTTTCTTCTCGGTTTAAAACCATGAAACGGAATTATCTCGACCTCATCGTTTGGATATGCCTTCTGCAAAGCCTGAAGAGTGGCAAACGCCTGCATGCTCGTACCACAATTCAAGTCGCCGTAATATGTTAATAAGCCTACTTTCATGTTTATCAATATTTATTTTTCAGATAGATGCCTGATGATATTGTTCAGCCTTATCTTTATGTAAACATTTACAATCTTCCTATATATACAATTATATGCCTTCAGCAAGATGAAGATTGGATTTTTGGAACTGCATCCATACATACCACAGAGTGTTTTGTATGACAGATGCTTAAAATTCCATGCCAGCAAGATTCTTTGCAAACGGTAATTATTCATTGTTTTGCCTACAACACAACGATAATTGTATCTTATGAAATTCCAATCTGTTGTTCTCTTTGTAATATCCTGCCTATTCTGCAATAATTCGTCTCCTTTGGGAGTATGAACAATAGCAACCGACTTCTGCTTTTTCTCGGTCTTGGCGGCCTCCCATAAATCTCCTATCGTGATATCCGACAGACGCTCCACTCCACAGAAACGGCAATCTCCGCAACTGTAACGATTTGTCAACCCAGAAAAGAAGCCCATAAGAGGCAGATTATTATATGACAAATCCTCAATTTCATCATGTTGATTCTTACATAAAAGGGTATATTTACCTTTTTTTCTGAAACCTACGACTTGCTTGAATCTCCTTTCATTTTCCAAGTACTTTCCTAACAGAAAAGATGATGGAACACCGCCACATATCATATCAACAATATACAACAGATTGCGATTCTTGTTGTTGCTAAAGTAAGAATACATTGCAGCCCCTTGACATCCCATTCCACAAAACAAGACTTTCTTTCCCTGCTTCAGCAAAGAAGATATTTCTTTATACGCTCCTTCAAGCGAGCTCTGCAGATACTTAGAGCCCTGCATTCGGGAAATATCGCCCAAGTCATTGCTTACTATATGTTTTACAGAGTTTGAATCAAAAACTGCTCCACATACATATCCACCATCGCTTATGAACTGGGTGGCAATAGCCGCAAAAGCTCCACCAGATGTGGATTTTGCATACAAATCATCGTTTGTGCAAATAACAGAATACGGTTGTGAGTGACTTACGACATTTGAAGAATATTCTATTCCGTTCATCACCGGGCACACTTTCTTGCATTTGTGACAGGATATACATTTTTTGCTATCCTTAGCCACATACAAATGCCCGTCTTCAGCAGTATAAACCGAAAGAGCATTATGGCTGCAAGAATCAACACACGCACAACAGCCCGTACAATGCCTCTCGTCCGCCAACATGAGCAAACTCATAGATTATCAATATAATGTTTATACTTGCTTATGATTGACTTTAAAGAAAAATTCTCGTCAACAAACTGCTGCTCGTTGCTTCTTATTTCGTCATAGACAATATTATGATTCTTTATTATCCACTCCATCTTCAAAGCAAGGGCATTTTCGTCCTGACTCTTAAACTGAAAGCCTGTTTTTCCGTCTATGACAAACTCAGCGAACTGATTGATATCCGAACAAAGAACAGGAAGGTTATAACGGAAAGCTACAGTTATTGCTCCGCTTTGGGCTATATCCTGATATGGCATGACGAAATAGTCGCTATCGCCAAACAAATTAGCCACGTTCTCGTTTGGAATTCTTCGGATATCCAATTCATATCTGTCTGGACATTCTATCAGTGGAGCATATTTTTCTTCCCAGTCGTTACAAGAACCAGCAATCTTCACGACAAAATTGTCGATGCCCTTATTATTAAGAATATTGACAGCCTTCAGCAACAAGTCAATACGCTTGTATCTGACAATATTTCCAAAGACCAAAAATCTTATCTTTTCGCTCTTTGTCCTTGCAACCGGCTCTCCATAATCTTTTAGTGCCAAATGCGCAACCAATACGTTCTTCCTGCGATATTTCCCGACCAGGGCATTATATTGGTTTACCGAAAATGTTTGGATATTCTTAAATGTAGAAAGCCATATATGTGTATAGAACTTAGCAAATCGCTCATTGCTTGCTCCCTTTGGGGTTACAACGTTATGACAAGCGGCAATGGTTTTCTTTTTCGGGAAAATCAATTTATAGAAGAATACTCCGAATGGCAAAGCGTACTCAGATGTATAGTATACATCCGGCTTAACTTTTCTTGCCTTCAGCATGAAATTAACGACAAAGAAAAGATTTTTAAGAGAACGTATCCGATGAATCTGCCACATATATGAAATATGCACGCTTTTGTTCTCTCCAAGTGTTTCTTCTATATATTTTTTTGTATTTTCTCCGTCTTTCGAATTTAAGATGACAAACCAATATATATCATAAACATTCTGCAACTCCTTTATTATCGGCAAATCAACATCTACATAGCATAATGGAGTTATCCACGAAATTTTTTTATTTTTCATCACATTTCAGTTTTTCGCATCACAAACTCTGTCCTTTCATTCGCTCTTCCAGCAAAGTAATCAATTTTTCAGAAATAACTGGATGAACTTTTCGACAGAAAAGGGCACCACTTTCAATTATCTCATCATATTCTTCTTCGTTTAAGGTTAAAGGAGAATGCTTACCTTTGCGACCAGGCACAACCTTTTTCCAATTTATATATCTTAGTGAATTGTCCGATACGATGTTCAGTTCCTCCATCGAATTATAAAGGAGCGTGAAGAATATCAACTCATCGCTACATGATGTATGATGAAATCTTTTGAAAAACGACGGATTACGCTCCTCTTCATTCAGTACGAATTCTGTTACGGTTCTGTGCCATGAGAACCACTGCCATCCGCCACACAAATTGGGAATGTCAGTTCTCCACCATATTCGCCTACTTATAAAATTCAAACCTCTTACCAATAAATCTACCAAATGTATATTTCTGTTCGGAATATCGTTAAAGAACCAAGGTTTTACCCGTGAAGGATATTTATGCTTTATAAAATCTTTTCTGCATTCCTCAGAATCCATATACATATAAGAATAGCCATTGTGCTCAACGAAGAATTTGTCAAATTCCTCATTTCCCCTGCATGGAAAATCCTGACCGCTTATAAGATGGCAATAGTCCATTCCATTTTTCGTTGCCAAGCGCAGAAGCCTCATGGTACATTCAACAAGAGTATAGCCACCATGAGCAACTTCCATACGTTCATCTCCAGTAAGAAAGAATACATTTTCCCGATTCGCGTATTTTTGCATAAAGCTACCTCCATCAACATCTTTTCGGTCTATATTGATGAAAAAGTAATGATTAGGACTTGACAATACATCAATTATCCTGCCAAGATGATCAAGATATGAATGAGCTAAAATCAAGAAGCCATGTCTCAACATAATATATGTATTTTTATTTATTTGCGTAGATGTTTTTACTTCAACTGTTTTTGTGTAATCCGCGTCTGAATCTTCCATATCCCAAGAACTGAGGCTTAATGAAATACTCTACAAGTTCAAAAAGCGTAGGCCATTTGTAGTTCACCTTCTTATACGGAGTCATTTTCAGACATTTTATAAAATCCGTTCTATAAGGATGAACACATATCATCTCCCATGGCTTTGGTCTGTATGCAAAATGCACAACGGCAGGGTCGCTTATCGTTTCGTCAATATTCTCTTTGTATATCCTTGCTATGCGGTCGTCCTTTGACATAAAAAACTGATAGAAAAAGCCATTGGTACAGTTCCAAGTGCATGGCAGAAGCTTCGTCTTGCCGCCACAAACCACATTCAGTACATCCTGATCGTGGTTTACGATTTTATCAGCATCCGTGTGCAAAAAGGCCATACATTTTTCATAGATTCCATCTCGCCGCCATTTCTCCAAATTTATGAGCAGAACGCCGGCATTAAAGTATCCCTGCGACTGCGGAATGTTAAGTCTGACGAACGAGCCATTGTTTATCGGAGCATCGTTGGTATGATAAACAGCTCCAAGATAATAGTCGGAAATATCCTCATCGAACAGAGGTTTTAGGCTATGTCTTACGACAATATCGCAGTCCAGATAAATCAATTTTTCTACCGTACTTGGCAAAAGCAGAGGCAGAAACAATCTGAAGTATGTCGATATTTTTATATGACTGACACCTTCGCCAGCATCCGGCATTGGAAAATCCTTGAACAAACCTTTATCTACATAAACAATCTTCAAGTTTCCGCCCATCTGGCGTGTCATCTCCGACAGTTTGTCTGAATTATTTTTGTCGAGGTCGTCTGACAGCAGAAAGAAACTTACGTTCTTGTCATTTCTGAGAACCGATGCTATCACCTCGGCTGCGAATGGAGCAAAATTATTATCGCAAGCTAAAGCTATATTCATATCATTCTACTTGAATAAAAATCTCGTTATTATTTGCATTATGCCTTGCATCACACAACAATTTCATAAACAATCCGGCAAAGAGCATTGTTACCTGCCAGGAAGCTTGTGGACGCGAAGAAAAAAGGAAAAATATTTCGAAAACCGTAAGCACAAACCCAAGGATTGCGTATTCCGAACGTTTTTGAGTAAAATATCCCTTCATGAAAAAATGCAACATTGACAAAAAGAAGAAAATGGCCATCAGGCTATATATCAAGCCATAGTCTATGGCAAGATAAAACTGATATCCTTCGGCACCAAACAATCCACCCATATATGCCATCTTTATTACTCCAGTCTCGGTTATAAGATTGTCGGTGAAACCAACTCCATGTCCAAAAAACGGCGCTGTAGAACCAATGGCAGCAGCAACCTCCCACTGAGATTCGCGCAACTCTACGGAACTTCCGCTCGTATTCTGTCCGCCAGTAAGAAAGATATCGATAACACTATTAACAGCTTTTCCAATCATGCTCGTTTCCGGAAGATTATCCATTGCTATGAAGAATATCGGAATGCCATAAAGCAGAATCTTCATCATCTTTGTCTTGCTGTACAAAGCATAATAGACTGCCAGCGAAATTATAAGGATTACAAAAGGGGCTCGTGTTGCCGTGAAAAAAATAACCAACAGCAACAATGGAAGTAAGATACGCTTTACAAGCGACCTTTTCTCAAAATGATTTATCAGCAGAAAAAGAGCAACATTCTGAATTCCAAAAATATTAGGCGAAAAGACCGTACCTGTATTTCTGAAACTTCGTTCCGCTTCCGGGTCAAACGCATAAAAAACATCACTTTGAGTAAAACACGCAGATATATAGTTTTCATGCAATATCTGTATGGAAAACGCTATCAATATTAGTAGAACGGCCATACGTTCAAGAACGTGAATGGCTTTTTCCCAATCCCACTTTTGAGGACACAAAACAAAGCCTGCAAACACTATTGCAAAAGTACGAAGAAACTCCTGAATTTCAGCATACAATGACTGTCCGAAACCTTGCCAGTCGTAAAAAAGCGGATGAGCCAGATGAAACAAAAATATACAAAGAGTGATGCCCTTCAATGGATAGTCATTCCAAATCTGTTTTAAACTTTTTGTCCGCCACGCATCAAGCAGAACCAAAAAGCAATAAAAGAAACTGTTGTTTGGAACAATTTTTATACTAAGAAAGGGGTGCAAGAAGGCAAATCCTGCAAACATCCACAAGAATTTTGTCTGCTTATCTTTTTTCGATAACAAAATTACCGATATGTAGATATGCAGACAAGCCTCAAATATGAATATAAGACTACCCATTTAAAGCAATGAATTCTCCAAGAAGTCGACAGACTTGTTTCTGTTTTTACTTAAGCAATCGTTTACCTTCGTCCAACAAATTGGAGCGATGTCGAAGACTGTTTCAGGATTCAGTCTGCCCTTTAAATCAACCATTTCGAGAACATCATTTATTCTCGATGCCGTTTTATTTTTTATGATGCTGAAAAACGGAACATTGAACAGCAGAGAGAATGCCGTGGCATGGAACGAATTAGTTACAACGAACGATGCCTTGCTGAACAGTTCTACAAACTCAGAAGGACCGGCATCAGTGATTCTGATATCGGCATAAGTTATCTTTGCATATTCCTCTACACTGACAATCTTCAGATTCTTTTCCTTTGCCACCGCCAGAGCACATTTCTTGATTTCTGCGTTCAGTGAACTTAAATTGTAGACAAGAAGATAGTCCTTAAAATCATATTTGTGCGATGCAACCTCAAGCCACTGCTTTTTATCCAACAAGAATACCGGATCAAGAACTTGAATTGCATTCTTGATTCCAAGATCGTCCAAAATTGCAAGGCCAGTCTTTTCACGGACAGAGATGCTGCTGAACTTTTCCAACTGCTCCTTGATCCTCGGCTTATCAATATCCTCTAACTTGGACAGCCCGAAACTTGCAGCATAAGAAATGCGCTTTCCGTCGGCAAACATCAGAAAGAATGACGCATCGCGCCCGTTTTGGAATGAGGTATTCCAAATCTGGTCGCTTCCAGCAATAAAGACATCGGCCTTAAAGTCTGCATTCTGCAACTCACCGAATGTCTTAAAATGTCTGTCAGTCAACCTCAAGAAATTATCCTTAAAACTGTCGAAAGCCTTTTTTCGTCCCCACTTGCTGCAAATAAAGCAAATTTGCCGCCTGCTTTCAGACATTTTATATAGCGTATCCACAAATGGAATTCTGCCTCTGAACTTGTATAGTTTTGAAACTGCCGGCATATTATAGGTGCTCCACTTTAACTTGTAAGACTTATCCATATACTCGGGCAGATAATCTATAATCTCGACATCATGATTCTGGCACGCAAGATAATGTTGCAATGCATAGGCCTGCAAAGATGCTCCATAATTATAGACATCGTGGCAAGTTATTGTGTAAATTTTCATTTGCTGATTTTTAGTATTCTTAGAATTTTTCTGAATCGGCATTTCCATCTCTTTCTTAAAAAATCTCTTTTGACATACTTATAGGCATCTTTTATATCCTTCTGCGGATTTAAGAGAGAGTTAAGCACAACGTTAAAATGACGCGAACGCTTTGCACAAGCCTTCATCTGAAACTCAGCCACAACATCAAACGGATGCTCTACCAACTCACAGTTACACTGTTTCAGCAGTTCATTACCTTTCGGAGTAAAAGTAACAACTGCACTGACCCCATCCTTATTGTCCTTGTAAGTCTTGCCCCACAAGTCGCCAATACGGATATCGGCAGAGGAATTCTTGTACTTGTACTTACAATTATCGTAGCATTGTTTTCCCAAGCAACAGTCGGAAAGAAAGAAACCATAAAACATGTCACCTTTTGACATCTGTGAGTTGAAAAAGCCTCTTTCACCCTTTACCAACAAATTATAACTATCATGCCAATCAACAGAAGTACCATGCATTTCTCCGCCTAAGCCCATTGCCCAAGAATCGTGCCAGCCATTCCGTTTGTTACGCCATGATGCGTATGTTATCTTGCCAACCTTCTTTTCTGCCCACTTTATATATTTCTGCCAAACATGCATTGAAGGCACACCGTGACAGAAAAAATCGAGAAGGACAAAGTTTTCCTCACAACGGAACTTCTGGATATATCGGCGGAAAGAGTCTATCTGGCAAGGCGTTCCTGTAACCAGATACTTCTCCTTTCGGTTTATTGCCTTGAAACCATCAACCGTATAACTCTGAATATACTTGCTGCCAGCACTTTGAACAAGTTCTCTTATATCAGATGCTATATAATGTTCTGCACGATTGTTGTCTGCATTGTATCTTACTCCACAAACCTTGTAACCGCGATTAAGAAGAAGTGCACCAACCTCAAAACCTACACCTCCAGATGAGCACCTTCTGCGAACTAACTTGTCGTTGCTCCATGCTGCATACGATTGCCTACCAACATCTTTCAACGACAAATCGTCATGCAGATATGCACAAACCTCGGTACACAGGCCACAGTCTGTACACTTACTCTCATCTGAAATATACGGCTCGTAGAAACCTTCGTTATTAAGTTTTATCTCAATAACATTTCGAGCACATGCGGTTGCACACACACCGCAACCGTAACAGTTGTGAACTTCCTTTATATTCATTACTTCTTGATCTATAGTATTTAGTAGCCTTTTCGACCAAACATAAATGCTAATAAATTCTCTATATAATACTTTAAAATAAGGAAAATCAATTTTCTCCTTCTTCCAAACGCCAGAAACTTGAGACAGCAAAACCTCAATGCCTTTACCCTGTTTGCAAGAAGTACGTGTTGACTGTCTGTTAAAATCCTTCTATTCTTTAAAAGAAATGTAACATAAGTTCCGTATATCAGTCCATCATGCAGATAAATAAAGTCCTTGTTCCTAATTATACCATCAATATGATATATGTTTTCTTCTATGACACACAATTTATTTGTTATTGAACCTTCAACCTGTGTCATAGCAGATCCATCTCTAATTACGTACATATATTTTCCTACCTCAGAAAAGCCATAAAGATTGACCCTTTGCATCAAAACAGTCTGAAACATAAAATCCTCGCCAATGGATATGGAAGTATCAAAGCGACAATCTCCAACAAGTGTTCTCTTAAAAATTTTATCCCACAATGCATTGTTGCGTTTATTAAGAAAAAAACGACAAAGCGAGTCTCTATCTTTCAATACACATCCATCACGAAGAGGCAGAGGTATTTCCGTCTGCTCACTCTTTTTTAATATAGTGTAGCTTTTTTGAACAATATCACAATTACGCAGACTTTCTGGTATTGTAAGATAATCGGGATCAACAAAATCATCGCTATCCACAAATGCAATCCATGTACCTACAGCAATGTCCAGACCAACATTTCTGGCAGAACTCACTCCACCATTAATCTTGTTGATTAGCCTAAATCGCGAATCCTCATCAGCATATCTTTCACACAAAGCCTCACTATTATCGGTGGAACCATCATTTACCAATATACATTCCCAGTCTGTGAAATTCTGCGCCTTAATACTGTCAAGACAACGTACAAGGTACTTCTCTGCATTATATATAGGGATTATAATAGATATTTCCGGCATGTATTTCATTATGATTTATGAACGAATCTGTCTTTGATTTTCGCTATTCTACCACGCATAAACTCTCTTTCTGAACGATTACAACCGATAAAATATGTACTTACAAGGACTGAGAATAAACATATAATAACAGAAAGTATTCTATATGAAAAAGACTTTGATTCACTTAGGTAACACAACGCGAAAGGCAGAATAACAGAGCAAACTGAAGATAATAGCACTCTACCTAAAACCTCTTTTAAATATGTAGAATAAAGCATATTTATCATTGGTAATACAATCCAAACTCTGATGCCCTGAGCCAGAATCTCTGTGAACAGATAAACCATTATCACCTGAACAGGGTTGATATGGAAATATTTCAACAGAAGATACGCCATTGGCAAGATTAGAAGCATCGCCGTCCCCTCCCAGATTTGGAACTTTCTAATATCACCAGTTGCATGCACAGCAGTAATAAGCGGATGTGCAAGCGATCTGACCATGCAAGTTAGAAGCATGACAATTACAATCTCGCCCGTATAAACAGGAACGACCGTAAGCCACAAATCAAGAATGAAATCGATATTAAAAAATATCGGAAGCGAAAGCAAGAACAACAGATAATAAGAGAATTTAGAACTTGCCAATATCAATGAGTGCAGACTATTAAAATCGCCTGTTGCATAAGATTTTGTTATCTGAGGTCTTACGGCCATCACAAAATTTGTACAAAAAGAATAGACCTTTGTCTGCACCTGAACCGCAATGCCTCTTGCAGCATTAACCGCCGTACCAAAGAACATATTTAACAGCAAATTCAATCCCTGCGTAGCTCCTAACAGGGCAAGATTTCCATTCATGTTCCATACAGAAAAGCCCACCATCTCCTTTAAAAGCGGCTTGTCGAATTTAAATTCGACCTTTGCGTCAGGAAAATGTTTGTTGCAATATCTTGTGTAACAAAACCGTACAAGAAGCTGAACCGACAATATCAAAACAGCATAGAAAATCAACTTATCTATTGCCGAATACATCACGACAAACACAATCAGCAACTTCAGCACAACTTCGATTATTGATATATATGCAAAGGCCGACATTCGTTCTTCTGCTATGATGTAAGCATTATACGGTACGCTCATAATCATAATTATTGTTGCGAATATCGTGGCTTGATATACCCAGTGAGCAGCAAACATTCTGGATTCTGGAATCACAAGTTTGTGGTACAAGAACCACAATCCGACAGTTTCAGCCAAGAGCAAGAATATGACAGCTACCGCAATCTGAATAAAAATACTGTTGCTGAAAACCTTCCGGATCTCCACGCTGTCCTTCTTTCCAATTGCAATGGTCAAGAAACGCTGAGTACACGATGCCATTGAACCATTTATGAATCCGAACATCTCTATCAGACCACCAACAACATTATATATACCAAAATCTTCTACGCCCAATGTCTTTAAAACAATTCGACTGGTATAAAGTGAGATAGCCATCATCAAAAACATTCGGAAATACAACAAAAGCGTATTCTTGGCTATTCGTTTGTTATTATCAGATACCTCAGACATAAATTCCTTGTGCTAAAACATATTTGACAGAAATAAAAGGGGGACTCCACTATTTTACATCAATAATGGAGAAACATTAATTTACCATAAAAACAAAAGAGGAGGGCATACACTTTTTTCCATGTACTTATTAAAGCGACACCTATCCAAAAGACAATACTACCATCCCCTAAAAAAATTCTTCTAAAAACCAACTCTCTTTCATCAAAAAAAGGCTAAAGAATTAGATTCTTTAGCCTTTCAAAGTGGTGCCACCAGGAATCGAACCGGGGACACAAGGATTTTCAGTCCTTTGCTCTACCAACTGAGCTATGGCACCTTGCTGTTTTGCGGGTGCAAAGATATGTAAAAAAAACTATTCTGCAAAATTTTCCAACGAAATCTTAACATATAACCGTAAAAAAACTTTCATTGCATAGGTTATACGCTGTTAGAACGGATAACCTATGGCGAAGTGGAAGTTAGTCATATCCTTTAGTTTACGAATGTTGAAGTAGCCGCTCTTGCCTGTATCATATGGTGCATGAAGGCCGAAACCAAGATCAAGGCGGATGACAAGGAACTCCATATCATAGCGGAGACCGAAGCCAGCATCGGTCGCAATCTGGTCGAGAAGATTGCTTCCGCTGAACTTTGAGCCGGGACGCTCGGAGTCGCTGCGGATAGCCCAAATGTTTCCGGCATCGAAAAACAGAGCGCCGTAAAGACTTCCAACGATGTTTGGACGCCATTCGAGATTCATCTCAAGTTTGATGTCGCCAGTCTGGTCGATGTACGAATACTTGTTTCGCGTTGCCGGATGGAAACTTCCCGGTCCGAGAGTACGAACCGTGAATCCGCGGAGACTGTTGGCTCCTCCGGTGTAGAATTGCTGACTATATGGTGCTTCGAAACTGTTTCCGTAGGCATAGATAATTCCACCGTAGAGTCGGAATACAAACTTGTCTTTGTCGCTCAGATTCCATGTGCGGCGGGCATCGCTCGTAATCTTAATATACTGGGCATAAGGATTATTGAAAAGCGTCTTGCCCTGTCGTGAATACGAATCGCCCTTGCACAGACGAACTGTCGAGATAATATTTCCAGCCTCAGCAATGGTGTTTTCCCAATAGAAATGCTTGCTGCGGTGAGTCTTGCACGCATCGTCGTATGTGTAAGTATAACTCATCTCAGGAATGAGTTGGTCTTTCATACTCATTGCCAAAGCCGGATTGGCGGCTGTGATGGCATCGAACTGCTCGGTTGTTGAGACGAGGCGGTTAAACACAAGGCTGAACGGTGTGAAAGTATGCTTTCGCGTTCTGCTCTGCGTAAAACTGAATTTTACGCCGCCACCGAACGACAGCATCTTGAAGAAGCCTGCACGATTCAGCATATTTGCGTGAATCTCGTAACTTGTCGTTCCCGGATAAGTGAAATGACGGCGCATGTATCTTCTGAATCCCGGAACCATAAGTCGCGGATAGTCGAGTTGGATTTTTCCACCAAACTCGTACGAATTGATGCGGTCGGCGCCCTGTCCGTCAACATCCTGAGTCTGCCATTCGTATGAGCCGTTCACCCTGAACGAAAGCCGCTCGCCGCCTCTGAAAACGTTTCGCTTGGTTACGCCGAGCTCGAATCCCGGACCAACCTGCCCATTGCTCTTCTGAACAACATTAAGGTTGAGGTCGCCGTCGAGGAGTTTATCCATCGTGGCATTAACAACGAGATTCATAGTGTCGCACGATTCGAGCGTGTCGGTTGGCTCGCACTTGAACTCGAGCGAACTGAAAATGCCGAGTCCGTTGATGTGCTGCATCGCCGCGTTCTGCTTCTCTTCTGAATACAACTCACCTTTCTTTATATTAAGGTTGCGGTTGAGAACGCCCATTCGCAAAGGCGATTTCTTTCCCGAGAATTTTACGATTGTTCCGCTTCGGCGCGACTTCAGACTGTCAGAAAGCACATCGCGGGCATTTTTTTTCAGATTGATTTTCACGTTTCCAATATACCACGGATGCTGGGCGTTCTGCGGAAGGAACGGAATCGGCTCGATTTTCATCTGCACCGAATCTTTTTTCATAACCGTGTCGGCACGATAAGCGATGTAGTCGGGACGGAAATAGTAATATCCGTTGTTGCGCAGAAGCGTTGCTATTCGCGTGCGTTCCTCGTCGAGACTCAAAACGCTGAAAGCCTCACCCTTCTGTAGCACGCGCTCCTTTTCGGTTGCCTTTATAAGACTGTCGGCCGTATTTGGGAACGGACGATATTCTATTGAGTCGAGACAATAGAGCGGTCCGAATCTCACGATATAATCGATTTTTGCCTTCCGCTCGCTCGTCTTAATGATGTCGTAGTCAACCTTTCCGCGGAAATATCCCCAGTTGTGAAGAGTGTTTGTGGCAACGAGCGCACGCGTCTTCGGAACGACATTCGAGATGTAAGTTGGCGATGTGGCGAAAGCGTTGAACATCCATTTTCCGAACAATGTGTTCTGATGATTTACCCACGCATTGTATGTCCACAGACCGATGCGCAGTGGCGAGCGCAACGACGAACTTCCCATCAGCGAGCCGTTTGGAGCGTATGCCAGGGCGGCATCAAGTTCTATCATCATCTCGTCGTAGTGCGGACCACTTCCCTTGTCCTCGTACTTAATCTTTCGGATTCCGGTATAGAGGGTTTCATTCTCGGCAATATTCTTTGTCTCCGAACATGCCGTGAAACCAATCATTACCATTATTATATATATATAATATTTCTTCATTGTCGTTTATTTTTTCTCGGCTTCATTCTGTTCCTCTTCCTTCTTTATTGCAGCTGGCTTCGGCTCTTCAGAGGCTGAAGGCTCGTTTCGCCGCATCTGCTGAGAGCCGTTTGGCTGCTGACGCTGAGGCATCGGAGCGTTCTTCTTTGTGTTCTTGAAGATGAACAACTCGCTGAACTTATCCATCTTCTTGCGGAGCACAAGACCCGCGCCATTCTCGGTCAACTGACCTTCGAGCATGTTGTCGTAAACCTGGTCGTGGAACAGACGGACGACTCGCGTGCCCGAATTGTCGAGACGATACTCGATAGCCACATCGTCGATGAACGACTGTCCGGCATCGGTATTGTTGTCAGACGAGATTTTTCCGCCGATCACGATGCTCACGCGGTTATTCCAGAATCGTTTTGCAAAGCGGAACGAATAGTCGGTGTGCATCTGTCCGTCGGCTCCGGTATGGTCTTCCATTCCGAGGCTGATATCCATTGTCTGCAAGGCGTTGCCGGCAATGTTGTTTATCTCGCTCTGCAAGAAACTGTTCATCGCATTGCTCATAGAGAAGTTGCTGTTGTTGCCCTCGGCAAGATAGAGTCCGGTTGCAAGCATTGACACAGCCAGCTTTCCGCGCTGCGCACTCGTCATGGCATTAAGTTCGTTCTGAACGGCATTATCTTCGGGAGCGGCAAGAGTAAACTCGAGTCCCATGTTTTCGAGGGTGTTTGTAACCTTTACGCCCACATCGAAGGCTACCGAACGAGGTGTCTCGCCATCGGTAACCGTCGCCTTTACTCGCTCGGTTGCCATAAAGTAGAGGGTTGGATTGAACACATCGCCCGTCCACTCAATGTAACTACCGTTCTGGATGGTGAACGTCTTGAGCGGAATTACCGGAAGAGCATATTTCATCTCGCCGTTGTTCAGCGTGTAGCGTCCTGTAAGTATCATCTGTCCTTGCGGAGTGTACTGGAACACGAGGTTTCCGCCGCCTTCGAGATTGATGTAACTCTGGCGGTCGGCACTAATGTCGCACTTAATCTGCGCGCCTTGCTCCATCTGGATGTTCAGAAGCATGTCCATACCAAAGATTGTGGCATCTTCCTCGATAATCTTCTTGCCCGAATTTGTGTCGCTGAAATCCTCGAACACAACCAAGTCGGCAAGTCGGTCTTCGACGGTGAGAGGCGTGTCGCGAAGAACGTATGTTACATCGGTATTTCCCTGAACATTGAGATATCCGCGGACAACGAGGTCGTTTATAACGCCTTTAACCGAACAGAAGAAATCTACAACCACCTTGCCGTAGACCATCGAATTGATGTTTCGCTTGGCACTTACGAGAGTGAAGTTTCGTGCTCCCATTCGCATGTTTACGCGAATCTTGTCGGTACGCACAAAGTTGATGTCACCGTTAATCTTAAACGGATTCTTGTCGAACGAATATACATTGAAGTCTTCGAACTTCATAACGCTGTTCTCGATTTTCACCGGTGTATCGTCGAACTTGAAGTTGAAACCGTACAATGCCGATGACAAGGTTGCCTTGTTCAGTTCGACAGAGCCGTTTACAATCGGGCGGTTCAGGTTTCCGGTTATATCGAGCGAGCCGCCGCATGTGCCATCGAACGCGCACATGTGGTCGGGAATGAATCCGTTTACGATACTGAGCGGGAACTTGTAGAAACGGGCCGTCAGATCAAGGTCGCCAGCCTCGGTGTTGTAGTAAGTTCCCTTGACTGTGGCAACCTCAACGCCGTCCTTCATCATTCTGCCGTCAACATAATGTCCGTCCTCGCCTTTTGGCAGATAAACGAATTCGGCGCCGATGTTTCCGATAGGACATTCTTCGTATGTCATATTATGCACGTCGATATCGCTTGCCACAGAGAAATCGGTCTCGCTGTTGACCATTGCGTGGAACGAGCCGTTGAAATCGCCAGTTACATAAGGGCAATACGGAATTGACGAGGTGATGTCGCCGAGTTGCAAATGACTGACATCGAGCGTCAAATCTTGCCAATATTCGCTGTCGGGCGTTGAATAGAGTTTCAGACCGGTTCCGTCATCGGCAAGGAGTTCGACTTTGGCATCGACATGATATCTTTCTCCTGAAATGAGGATGAAGTTATCGTCGTTCAGTTTAAACTCGCGATATCCGAGCGTCGGGTGCGACGGATAGAAGTTTATCAGATAGCCGTTCTCTACTACCCCAACCTGCGCGCCAAGTTTTATAGCGAGTTTGTCTTTGTCGTCGTAGAGTGCCACGAGGGCTTTTGCTCCGTTCTCTACCATCTCGCCATCGAGTTTCGCCTTGAAAACAAACTGCTTGTTCTTCGGACCGTTTTCGACAAGTCCGCGGAACTTGATGCTCGTTGTGTCTTGCGAAACCACAAGGCGCACAGTATCAATCTGCATACTGTCGGCATCTATCGAGTAGATGTGCATCTTGCCGTTCAAACCCTTTTCTGGCGAAGTATTCATTCTAATTCTGAAATCACCGAAACTGTAGCCGTTGATAGCCAGCAGGTTCGAAACCGGATTATTGTTACCCATCTCTAGTTTCAAGTCCATCAGAGGCATTGCGCGGCGAAGTTCGTTTTGGTCGATACGCTTCTTTTCGAGTTGGTCGCTGATAATCTCGCCGAGTTTCATACATTGGTCCGAAAGAGCCATCAATCCGCCGCCGACGTGCATTCCGAGTTTCATGTCGCCCGAAGAAGCCGAAGCATAAGTTGTGTCGGCATCGGCGTAGGCATTTAAAATGAAATCTTGCGGATAGTACGATGTTTTTTCGGTATTGATGTACATATCGTTTACCGAAGCCTGAAGTTGATACATGTCCTTCATGTCGGTAGAAGCACTGGCTTTCAGTTTCATTCCGGCATCGAGAGGGTCTTCGACAACATCCATTGCAAGGAAATCGACTTTTCGCAAATCAACGTCCATATCTGCCGATACGAAATCTTTCTTCAAATCGCCCTCGGCATTGGCTTTCATGGCGATGAGTTTGTTGTCAGTATCGGCCGAAACCTTGTAATGATTGTTGGCGTATGTTGCGTTGAAATCTATCTTGTCGAGATGATATTTGTCGTAGTGCAACTTACTGATGTGCGCCTTTGCCTCGGCATGAGTGGCAGCCGAATAAACGTCCGTGCCCTTTCCGCGAGCCTCAACGTTGCCCGAGAAGGTGTACATCGCCTCTTTTGGCATGAAGTGATGAACGTTTATGTCCTTTATGTCGAGATTTGCTGTGTACGATTCGCTCTTGCCGTTATAAAGTGCATCGAAGGTGGCTCTTCCGCCGCCCTCGGTAAACACGCCCTTGGCATTATACGATTCGGTGGCCATATCGGCGGTGGCATGGGCATCGAGCGTCATGCCGTCGGGCAGATTGTAGTCGCCCATCACGTCGGGCATAATGGCTGAAATCCATTTCAGATTTCCGGTCGTCGCCGTCATCTCGGCATCGGCATACATTTTTTCAGGCTCCATCACATTTCTGATGTGAGCCTTTCCCTTTGCCTCCAAGCAGCCTTTCATGTTGGCATAGAAGCCCGTGATGTCCATTGCATCGGCATTTCCGTCAACATTTGCACGAAGGTTGAACGGCACGTTTGGATAATGCCGCGCCACGTTTTCAGGCAGATTCTCGCCTGCCAATGTTATGACATCCTGCTTTCCGAGGCTTGCCCTGAAGCGCGCGTACATTCTGCCTCCCGAACCCTTCTCGAACGAATTCAGGTCGAAGTCGACTATGGCATCGCCGTACGAATCGGGCGTGCGGAACATCGCCTCGGACAGGTGGATTGATGTTGAATCCATCCAGAACTTGCACATGAGCGAACCCATCTTCAGTCCCGAACGCTCGCTGAACGAGCATCGCGAAACATTCAGAGCCGTGCGGCGCGGATTGTATTCTATCGAATCGACCTGAAGGTTTATCTTGTCTAACTGAATATGCTCGGGATCGAAGCCTCGCTTAGGCTCGCCGGCAGCACTTTTGTATGTCAATCCTCCATCGGCAAGCATTACTTTGTTTATAGTGTAGAGAGTGTCTTTCAGATTCAGGATGCCGTCGGTCATATTGGCATCGGCCAGATTGGCTGTCACCTCGAAGAGTGAGTCGCTCACCATCGTGAGCCTCATCCTAACGTTCTCTACCTTAACTTTCTCGAGCATCACCTTCCAGTATGTTGGCTCTGAAGTAGCGGTATCTTCGGGCAGAGTATCGTTTATGCACACATCGAGATAGGCATCTTTCATGTTTGCCTGAGTAATGACAGCCGTTTCGGGTTCGAGTTCAATGCCGTGGCTGTTCATGTACAGATAGTCGATGTGTCCCTTAACTCGGGCTGCCTCGACCATCTCCTTGGTGTTAAGTTTTACGCCTTTTATCTCAACGGCATCAATCTCAACCTTGTTTTTGAACAAAGGCAGAAGCTGCACGTCTATTCGCATATCATCGACCTTGAAAAGCGTGTCGGTATTCTCAACAATATCAACGCGCTTTACCTTCAAATCAAGAGGAAACCCGAGATTAACCCGACCAATCGAGATTTTCATTCCGGTGGCCTCGCTTGCGTAGTCAGAGGCTATGCCAACCACCAGATTCTGAACGGGAGGAAGATATAGCAGCAAGGTAACTATAAGGAATAATACAAACGGACTTGCCAATATTATTGCACTCCATTTTATATATTTATTCATAGATTATTTTCATTTATAAATGTATAAATGCAAAGAAAACATTTTTTTAGGAAATAGCCGCCACTTCTGCCGCACTTTTTAAATTATTTTTATATTTTCGCAAACCGAAAAAAGAATTGTAAAATGAAAAAAATATTTATATCACTTGCCGTAATTATTGCATGCCTTGCAGCAGGCAGTTGCGGCAACAAAAAGAATCCTATGGAAGAAAATCTGACAACTGTACTTATCGAGACATCGAAGGGAAATATCAAGGTTGCGTTGTACGACGAAACTCCGCTTCACCGCGACAATTTCATAAAACTCTGTTCTAACGGTACTTATGACGGAGTTCTGTTTCACCGCGTCATCGGCGACTTTATGATTCAGACGGGCGACCCTGACTCTAAGAACGCAAAGCCGCACGAACTTCTGGGCGGCGAAGATCCCGACTGCTCTACCATTCCGGCAGAATTCCGCTTTCCGCAATACTTCCACAAGCGCGGAGCGTTGGCTGCTGCCCGTCAGGCCGACAGCGTAAACGCAAAGAAGGAATCGAGCGGCACCCAGTGGTATATCGTTACCGGAAAGAAGTACAAGCCCGAACAACTTCGCGAGTACGAAATAAACATGGACTTGGACAAGAAGATGAAGCTGATTGAAAAGGGCAAGAAGGAAAGAATGAAAGAGATTTTCCAACTGCGCAAGGAGGGCAAGAAGGAAGAGGTTCAGAACATCTACGAGCAGATTGAAGACAACGCTCAAATGGAGGTTGCAAAGCATCCTTTCATCCGCTTTCCGCAGAGCATCATAGACACTTATGTAAACGTGGGCGGATGTCCGTTCCTCGACAGCCAGTACACGGTCTTCGGCGAAGTTCTTGAAGGCATGGACGTGGTAGATGCCATTCAGTATGTAAAGACCGACCAAGCAAAACGACCTCTGGAGGACATCAAGATTATAAAAGTGACAGTTAACAAACCAAGCAACAAGTGATTAAGATTAACAGACATACGCTCGACAATGGTCTCGAAATGATTCATTTCGAAGACAAGAGCACACAGATGGTGGCTCTGAACACGATGTACAAGGTTGGCTCTCGAAACGAGAGTCCCGACCACACAGGCTTTGCCCATCTGTTTGAGCATCTGATGTTTGGCGGCTCGGTAAATATTCCGAATTTCGACACGCACATCGAAAATGCCGGAGGCGAAAACAACGCGTGGACAAACACCGACCGCACCAACTTCTACATAACCGTTCCACGTAACAATGCCGAGACGGCCTTCTGGCTCGAATCCGACAGAATGTTAAGCCTCGCCTTCACGCCAAAGAGCCTCGAGGTTCAGCGCAACGTGGTTATGGAGGAGTTCAAGCAGCGCAACATAAACCAGCCTTACGGCGATGTGGGACACCTGCTGCGCTCGCTCATCTACAAAAAACATTCGTACCGCTGGCCTACCATCGGACTAAAACTTGAGCATATTGCAAACGCCACGCTCGACGATGTAAAGGATTTTTTCTTCCGATTCTATGCGCCAAACAATGCCGTTTTGGCAATAACGGGCAACATAAGCTTCGACGAGGCACGACGCCTTACCGAGAAATGGTTCGGACCAATTCCGAGCCGAACCATCGACACAACTCAGCCGCCACGCGAGCCTCAGCAAACCGAGGAGCGACGATTGGAGGTTGAACGCGACGTGCCATTCGACATGATTACAATCGGAATTCCTATTTGCAGCGTTACGGATGCCGAATATCCAACACTCGACAGCATAACCGACATTCTGACAACCGGTCAGTCGGCTCGAATGATAAAGAATCTTGTGCAAGAAAAGCAGATTTTCTCGCAGGTTGACTGCTACCTCATGGACACGGTCGACCCGGGATTCCTTACCGTGATGGGCAGACTTAACAAGGGCATAACATTCGATACTGCCGAGACCGAGATTTGGGGCGAATTCGACAGACTGAAGACCGAACTTGTAGGCGACTACGAGTTGCAAAAGGTCAAAAACAAATTCGAATCAATGCACATAATCGAGAACGAGAGCTATCTGTCGCTTGCCACAAACATAGCCTTTGCGGCCTCGCTTGGCGATGTTGAGCACTTTAACCGCGAAGTACCAAACTACTTGGCTGTTACAGCCGACGGCATAAGAGAACAGGCACGCAATCTTTTCCGCCACGAAAAAAGCAACACCGTTCTTTACAAAGCAAAATCCTAAACTATGTGGAAAGAAACTAAAGTTGTAAAAGACGTAAGGCATTTTTATAGTTTTGATGCCAGATACGGAGTGTATGCCACTACTGATAAAGACGGTAATTCTATTCTCTATATCAATGGCAAGGAAATTCCGATAAGGGAAGTTGGTCATATCAGAAGTTATGAAGACAAAGTTGTCGTTCAGGTTGATGATGGCAAATGGCATTATGATGCTATGCTTTTTACCAAAGAAGGTGAACTTCTGAATATTGTAAATGATACAATTTCTATTACTAGTGATACAAATCCTCACTACCTGAATAATTGTAAAAGAATAGGATTAACAAGGTATTTTAATCTTGTAGATATAGAAACTGGTCGTGTTATATTCAAAGAGGGTATTTTAGAAAGGTGTCCTGTCGTATTCAATGATATGATTTTCTCAAACAGAGACAATATCATTACACGCTATGACTGGGACGGCAGCATTATGTGGCAGCATAACTACGAGCCAGACTTTAATGTAACTATAGACCTTGGCTTTGTACTTGAAGGTGTCTGTGGCGGTAAACTTTGGGTAAAATCAAAGCATGACAGACATGAGATACTCCTTGCCATAGATGTAAATACGGGCGAACTTGTAAAGGCTTTTTCTGATTCCGAAGAAGATACAGATTTGCCACATTGCACTTTGTGTATAAATGAAGTTTTCTTGAATCAAGAAAACGGACAGGTAATGAATGTGTATGATTGTGTTTCGGTAATTGATTCAAACACATTGAATATCATTGATTCATTCAATCCAAAAGAAGAGTTTGAAAAAGGTACAGAAACAGAAACAAAAGTCTATTATATAATAGGCAGCAATTTGTGTGCAAAGTACATAACTTATTTGTGTAAGTTTAGGGATGGTGACCAAACTCCTTCTGGCTTTTTTGTCTACAATACCGAGACAAGGCAAATAGAATTCTCGACCAGAATGTTTACCCCAAAAGAAAGAAGCAGAGGACGTGGATGGACAAACAGTTATGCCATACAATGCTATGGCACAGGTATAATTTGTGCTCACGAAGGAAGAGATTGGCTTCACATCTTCGAAGATGTAAAAGAGTAGCAACACATTGTTGACTATATCCAAAGTTCCAACTTTCGTTTGGTTCTCAAATCTCGGCATCAGAAAAAGAAAAAAGGAAAAATACCATTTCAAGCATTTCTCCTTTTTTTCTATTTCTGAAAATATCTATCAATCCAAAATCAAGCACTCGTCGAGAGCCTTTACAATCTCCTCCTTGTCGAGGTGCTGACCAATGAAAACAATCTTCTGCATACGGTCGCCGTACTTCTCGTCCCAGTCGCGTTGCAATCCCGGATTCTTAGCCATAAAGTCTTCCAGCTCGTCCTTTGGCATTGTAGCGTACCACTGACCGCAGTTCTGCATAGAAACCTGCTTTCCAGCCTGCTCAAACAAGTAGCAGACATCATATTCTGTCTGGAAATAGCAAATTCCCTTTGCACGGATAATATTCTTAGGCCACTTTTTAGCCACAAAATTGTCGAACTTAACCATGTCCATAGGCTTGCGGCGTAGATATACGAACGTACCGATGCCGTATTCCTCTACCTCGCCACCCTCGTGGCAATGGCAATGGTCGTGATGGTGATGATGATGTCCGCACTTCTCGCAAACCTCGCCATCCTCATCATCGTCGTCATCGTGATGATGGTGATGCTCGTGCTCCTCGTCGTGGTGATGATGCTCCTCATCATGCTCGTGGTCGTGATGATGGTGGTGTTCTTCTTCCAACTCGTGCTCCATAGCCTCTTCGTCCATAGGCTTTTCAATCTCGGTCATCCACGCGGCAGACGTAGCCACCTCGTTAAAGTTGAACATATTGGTATTCAGAATCTTGTCAAAATCAACATCGCCATAGTTCGTCTCAATTATCTGAGCCTTTGGCTGAAGAGCGTGAACCACTTCCTTGACTCTCTGCAAGTCGGCAGGAGCGACCTCGGCAGCCTTGTTCAACAAAACGATATTACAGAACTCAATCTGCTGAATTACAAGATTTTCGATATCCTCCTCGCCTATCGATGTAGCCAACAGACTGCTTCCGCTTCCGAATTCGTCCTTCATGCGCAGAGCATCGACAACCGTAACGATGCTGTCGAGTTTAGGAATTCCGCCCTCGCTATACTTAGGGTCCATGCGCGGAATTGAACAGATAGTCTGGGCAATTGGCGCAGGCTCGCAGATTCCGCTTGCCTCGATGACGATGTAGTCGAAACGCCCCTGAGCAACGATGTCGTGCAACTGCTGAACCAAATCCATCTTCAGCGTACAGCAGATACAACCATTCTGAAGAGGCACAAGACTGTCGTCGGTTGAGCCAACAACTCCGCCCTTCTGAATAAGGTCGGCATCGATGTTAACCTCGCCTATATCGTTTACAATAACCGCGAATTTTATACCTTTTTTGTTCGAAAGAATACGGTTCAAAAGAGTAGTTTTGCCGCTTCCCAGATATCCGGTTAGCAGCAAAACCGGAACTTCATTATTATTCATAATCAGAAAAAATTTTATACATTTAATCTGAACGTATCAAATTTTATGCCAAAGAGTATTTTGATATGTTTTTTTATCATGTCAATAACACTCCTGAAATAATCTGCCAAAACGCAAAAGCATTTTGACAACTTTTATTATGTCGGACGCTTGCAGAATGTATTTTTTTAATATTTTTGCAAAATAACCAATTTAAAACATTTAAAGACTATGAGTGCAAAAAGTTTATTCGCCCTACTGCTTTGCGGTATGACATTAGTGGCTAACGCCGAGACAAACATTCAGAAAGTGCATGGATATGAGAAGCAGAAGCATCATCAGCAGCATGCCAATCCGCCTCACCATCACCAGCAGAAACATCATCAAAGAGGAACGGTTATCTATCCAAGCGACGGATACTACCTTCTTTCAACAAACTGCAACAATTCATACTACATCTCTATGCGTGCCGGAATCAGCGGAAACAGAATCGGCCTTGACGACCGCGAAGAACCACTCTACATCAAGCGCGTGGGCGACTATTACTACATCTACGACGATGCTAACAAGGGTCTCGCCCTCGACCTCAACACCGGAAAGGCTATCAACGGCGGAAGAATACAGTTCTACATTCCTAACGCATCGAATGCGCAGAAGTGGAGATTCATTCAGTATCCCGACGGAAGCGTGGTGATTGAGAGCGCACAGGACAGCAGATACGTTCTCGACGTTCCGCAGAGCTACGCATCAAGAGGAACACGTATCCACTTGTATCAGTACAACGGAAACAGCAATCAGAGATGGACTCTGAAAAAATATACTGGCCAGTTCCGCCTCGACAGAAATCACAGAAAGGACAACTATCGTCCTACTCCTAAACCTGTGGTAAGACCTGTTGAAGTTTCGGCAGGACACGGCAGAAAATAAAAATCTATAAGAAGATATGACTAAACAAGAAGCAGACGAAAGAGTACAACTTGCCGTAGAAACCTTTATGCAAGGCTACGGCTGCTGTCAGAGCGTGATTTGTGCGTTTGCCGACATCTACGGCATTGACAGCACAACGGCAAAAAAGATTGGAGCAGGATTTGGCGGCGGCGTGGGACGCATGAGAATGATGTGCGGAGCCGTGTCGGGAATAGTAACACTCGTGGGACTTGACTGCGGACAGACCGAAGGCAGTGACCGCGAAGGAAAAGCAGCCTGCTACAAGGTTGTACAAGATCTGCTTGGAGTTTTTAAACAGCGTAACGGCTCGGTGATTTGCGCCGAGCTGTTAGGCCTTAACGGCTGCCCCGTGGTTAAGAATACCTACATTCCCGACCAGCGCAATGCCGAATACTACAAGAAACGTCCCTGCGCGCAAAAAGTCGAAAGCGCTGCAAGGGTATTTGCCGAATATCTTTTAACCAAACAACAATAATCGATGAGAAAATTTTTATCTTCTGTAATACTCACAGCACTTACAATCAGCGCAAGCGCACAAGAGTCGGCATTGGCTGAGATAACATCAAACAGACTTCTCTGCGCAAGCAACTACGTTGCGTATCAGGCACCAAGTCAAAAACTTACGCCTGCGCCAAAGGGCTACGAGCCGTTTTACATCAGCACCTACGCACGCCACGGCTCACGATGGCTCATCAACGACAGTCAGTACTCAGGCTTGATAGAAAAACTGAGTGCAGCAAAAAAATACGGCAAACTTACGCCAAAGGGCGAGGAGGTACTGGACATCCTCAAAGAGTTCTACAAGACAACCGAGAAGCGACTTGGCGACCTTACTCCTGTTGGCGAACGCCAGCATCACGGCATCGGAAAGCGTATGACACAGAACTTTCCCGAGGTCTTTAGAGGCAACGCACAGGTCGATGCACGCTCTACTGTTGTTATCAGATGTATGCTGAGCATGGTTGCCGAGTGCGAGGAACTTGCAGCATTCAACCCGAACATCAGAATACATAACGATGCGAGCCAGAAATTTCAGCGATACCTAAACCAGAGCATCACACCAAAGGTTGCCGAGGCGATGAAAGGCATAAACGAGATTCCAGAGACATACCGTCAGAAATGGGTTGACCCAGAGAGATTTGTATCTCAACTGTTCAACGACAAGAAATACATCTCCGACAACATCAACTCGCATAGCTTGATGCAGAATTTCTTCGACGTTGCAGGAAACATGCAGAGCCATGATGTAAACTACTCGCTACTCGACCTCTTCACTACCGACGAGTGCTACAATCTTTGGCGAATAAAGAACATCAGTTACTATCTGCGCTACGGAAACTCAAAGTACAACAAGTTCGAAGGCCCGTATCATCAGTACAATCTGCTCGAAAACATCATCGAAACCTGCGACACGATTGTGAACAACCGTTCGTTCAACGGCGCAACAATGCGATTCGGCCACGAAGTCTGCCTAATGCCGCTTGTAACTCTTCTCGAACTTGGCGACTACGGTAAGACATTCGACGACCTTGACAAACTCGACGAGCATTGGCGCAACTACAAGATTTATCCGATGGCATCGAACGTACAACTTGTGTTCTTCCGTCCAAAGAAAGGCAACGGCGACATCTTGGTAAAGGCTCTACTGAACGAGGTTGAGGTCAGTCTGCCAGCAAAGACCGACACCTATCCTTATTACAAATGGAGCGACCTTGCCGAATACTATCGCAACAAACTGAAGAATTATTCAAAATAGCCGAAAAAAAATAGTTTGGGTAAGGTTGAAAGGCTTTACCCAAACTTCACAAAAACATCAGTCAATCTGTATGCCCAAAACAATCTGAAATCATAAAACTACATACTTTTTATAACTTAAACCTCAAACTAATGATTTGTAAACTAACATTCTTAATGACCGCAGGTCTGCTTACGATGCAAAACATAAATGCACAAGCACCTGCCGATTCGTGCCGCAGCAACGAGGCCGACTCTATGCGACATTTCATCGTCGTAAACGTAGAAACTGGCGTGCCGTTACGCGACATTATTGTCTACACCGACGACAAGCAAAAGACGAAGAGCATCTGGGATGGCACATTCTCACTACGCAACAGTTTCAAGAGCATGACGCTCACCCATCCCGCCTACGAGAAACGCGTTGTCTACAAAGACAATATAAGAAACGACACAATTTTTCTGCTTTCAAACTCCTATGCGCTGGACGAGGTCGTCATCTACGGACACTCAAACAGCATGAACCGAAAGTTCGATTTTTCGAAGCCGAAACATGACATAAAGATGATGCAACAGATACAACAGGGTGTCAATGTCGGAGCCTTATTAGGCCTTGTTTCCCATGAACTTTGGGGCAAGAAAATTCAACACCGCCAGAATCTGAAAAGACAGAAACGAAAAGCGTTGATTGAAAACTATTGATACAAAAAAATGGGTAAAGCTAATCACTTTACCCATTTAATATAATCGTCCTTTCGTGCAACCTGAGGCTTCAGCGCATCGTCGGCGGCATAGCCTACAATGCAGTTGCCAATACCCTCGTACTCGTCGGGAATTCCGAGTTCGCTAAGAATCTGCTTGCCCTCCTCGGTCTCAAAGGTTTCTTTGGCACGATGAATCCAACATGAGCCCAAGCCAAGGCTGTGAGCGGCAATCATCATGTTTTCCATTACCAGAGAGCCATCGTAAACACGGGTTCCAATCTCTTTCTTTGCAAGAACAACGAGAACTACCGGCGCACCGTAAAACGGGTCGGAATGTCCAGAAGAAGTTTTCAGTCCTCTGCCTGTAACGATGTCGAGATTTATGCGGCTCAGGCGGTCGCGCATCTCCTTGTTAGTAACGGCAATGATGATGGCAGACTGCTTGTTCATTCCCGAAGGAGCGAATGTTCCGGCTTTCACAATCTCTTCGACAAGTTCTGTCGGGACAGCCTTGTCTTGATACTTTTTCACACTTCGGCGTGTGACGATGTTCTTAATAGTTTCATTCATATTATTTTTGTTTTTTGCTGTGCAAACTTAACATTTTTCAGCAGCAAGACCAAAGGCTTAGACAAGAAATGTTTATTTTTGCATTCATTACTTTTTATAACCCTAATGACAAAAATGAAACTGAAATCAGCACTTCTGCTGTCGGCACTTGCCATGACAACCGCAAATGCCGTGGCACAGAATCAGAATCCGATAATAAACAGCATGTACAGCGCCGACCCTTCGGCAAGAGTTTTCGGCGACACTCTGTGGGTTTATCCGAGCCACGACAAGGACGACGCACTTTCGTTCTCGATGGAAGATTATCACACATTCAGCACAACAGATATGAAAACGTGGACAGACCACGGCGTGATTTTCAATCCAACAAAGCAGACGAAATGGGCGAAAAAAGCGGCTTGGGCTCCCGACTGCATCTGCCGAAACGGAAAATACTATCTGTACTACCCCACCGACAAGAAACACATCGGCGTGGCGGTTTCAGACCGTCCCGACGGACCATTCCGCGACCCGCTTGGGCATCCGCTCATTTCAATAGATTCTCCGGGAGTTGTGTGCGACAGAGATTTCATCGACCCTTGCGTTTTTATCGATGACGACGGTCAGGCATATCTCTTCATGGGGCAGAACACAGTTTGCAGCATCAAACTAAACGAAGACATGATTTCGTACGACGGAAAGGTTCACATCATCGAGGGCGTGAAGGATTTCTTCGAGGCGGTGTGGGTTCACAAGCGAAACGGAATCTATTACATGTCGTATTCCGACGGACCTTTTCACGGTCATGAGCCGCAGATTGCCTACTGCACAAGCAAGTCGCCGCTCGGTCCGTACACCTATCAGGGCGTGATTCTCGACCCTGTGAACAGCGGAACGAATCATCATTCAATCGTAAACTACAAGGGCGAGGATTATCTGTTCTATCACACCGCCGACATCAGCAAATATCTGCACGACGGTTTTCATTGCGGAGTGCGCCGCTCGGTCTGCTACGACAAACTAAATTACAATTCCGACGGAACAATCTGCAAGGTTTCGCCAACGCTCAATGCCGAACGCGTGCATCTGAAAGGTGTTTCGGGCAAGCGTCAGCAAGAACTCATCGCCGCAAGCATCAGCACTCCGAAGATTTCTGACAAGACATTCAGTCTGCCGCAAAACGCTTCGAGAAAAGTTCTGCAAAAAATGATTGACGATTGCAGCAAAAACGGCGGCGGAACAATCATCGTTCAGCAAGGAACGTACAACATAAAAGGAAGCATCGAACTGAAATCGGGCGTGAGACTGCATCTGAAAGACGGTGCAAAAATCGTTTTCAGCCCAAAGGCCGATGATTACCTGCCTGCCGTGCTCTCGCGATGGGAAGGCACGGAAGTCTACAACCGTTCGTCGATGATTAGGGCTTACAATCAGAAGAATATCGCCATAACCGGCGAAGGGAACGCCACTATAGATGCCAACGGAGGCGAGATGGCGCGCTGGGGAATGCCTATGGATACGAAAGATTTCAAGGAGAACATTCACGGAACACACGGCGAAACGCCCGAAAAAGCCGATGTTGACAGGCTAAGACAGATGGGCGACGACCTTGTGCCGGTAGAAAAGCGAGTCTTCGGAAAGAATACGCATCTGCGTCCGTGCGCCATCGAGTTCAATTCGTGCTCACAGATTCTGATTGATGGCATCACACTGAAGAATAGTCCGTTTTGGTGCATCCATCCGCTTTATTGCGAGGATGTTACAGTGAGAAACGTGACCATCGACTCGCATTTTCCAAATAACGACGGATGCGACCCGGAATCGAGCAAACGCGTTCTGGTAGAAAACTGCACGTTCCGCACAGGCGACGATGCCATCGCAATAAAATCGGGGCGCGATGCCGACGGCCGGCGTGTTGCCCGACCATCAGAAATGATTGTAATCAGAAACTGCAAATTCTACAGCGAATGTAACGGATTGTGCATCGGCTCAGAGATGTCGGGCGGCGTAAGAAACGTTTTCATGAGCAACATCGAAATTGGCAATGTAAAGAACGCTCTTCTCTTTAAATCGAACCTCGACCGCGGCGGATTCATCGAGAACGTATTCGTTGATTCAATCAGCATAAAATCGGCAGCCGGAGCCGTTCTGCGATTCGAGACGAACTATTTCGGCTATCGAGGCGGCAACTTTCCAGCGCGGTATTCAGACTTCAGCATAAGCAACGTCAAAGCAAGAAAAGCCGAAGCATACGCCATCTACCACGACGGCAACGATGCCGAGCCGATAAGAAATATCAAGGTCGAGAATTTTGAAGTTGAAAAGGCTGGGCACGCCCATTATCTTTTCAAGACGAAAGATTGCAAGTTTGTAAACTGCAAGGTTAACGGAAAGAAAATTGACGAGCAACCTACTGAAGATACAGAAAGAAAGCAATGCGATGTGTGGTGACGGAAAACGTCATCACACTTCTTTTTTACACCCACATGAGGTCGCTCATAACATCATCGCTCACAAAAATGCCTTTCCGAGTCAGTTTCAGATAACTATCGTCGTCTCGTTCGGCAATCTCAAGCAAACCGTTTGAGAGCGATGTTCGAGCCATCTTCATACAATAGTCCGAAAGTTCTGTACCGAACTGCAAACGCATCTGGGCAAACGGCACGCCAATGCTCGTGCGTAAAGCCGTCATCACAAAATCGTTGTATCGCATGTACAAATCGAGTTCCTCGACCTCACAATTCAGCGTGCCAGACTCTACGCCGTCAATATAGCCATCGAGCGAAGCCACATTCCACTGGCGCGACCGTCCGTCGAAACTGTGTGCCGACGCTCCGCAGCCCAAATAAGGCACACCATGCCAATAACTGCTGTTATGACGCGAAAACATATCGGGATAGCAGAAATTGCTTATCTCGTAATGCTCATAGCCAGCCGCCGCACTCTTATCAATAAGCATTTCGAACATCGCCACGCTCAAATCCTCAGCCACCTCGCTAACCTTGTGTTGCTGATAAAGTTTATAGAGCGGCGTTCCTTCCTCGTACATCAAATGATAAGCCGAAAGATGCGGCACATCGAGCGAGAAAGCCGCGTCCAAATCCTTCTTCCATTCCTGAAGCGTCTCTCCCGGAAGTCCGTAAATCAAGTCGATGCTGATGTTTGCGATTCCTGATTTCTGCAAACGTCTGACAGCCTCGACAGCCTGCGCGGCAGAATGTCGGCGGCGAAGTCGCGTAAGATGCTCATCGCTGAAACTCTGAACACCCATACTCACGCGATTGAACGCAAGACAGCGCAATCCGCCAACATATTCTTCATTCAAATCATCGGGATTACATTCTATCGTAACCTCGGCATTCTTGCTGACTTCAAAAATCGAATAGATGCAGTCTAGAATCTCAGCCAACTGAGAGACAGATAGTTGCGACGGCGTTCCACCGCCAAAATAGATAGTCTCTACATGTTCGCCGTGCAGATAATCCTTCCGCAGAAGAAGTTCTTTCTTTAGCGCACGGACATAAGAAACCGTCCTGTCAGCATCGGTCGTTGAATAGAAATCGCAATAGATGCAACGACGCTGACAGAACGGTATGTGAATATAAATTCCAGCCATTAAAGTGGCAAAAATTACACTTTTTTCTTAGAATTTCAGAACTGGACGCACGTTGTGTGTGCTGGTCTTGTAGCAAGCAAAAATGTTCGCGCTTGTGTAAGAGAATGCCCACGCATGACTGTCGTCGTATTCTGATGACGACCAATATGACTGGTCGCTCAGATTGATGTATGGCGACTGCTTGGCATGGCTGATGACTCCGTTCTTCTCCTGAAGATAAACCATCAGCAACTCGCCCATACTTGGCAGATACCAGTTGAGTGAAGCAAGTCCGTCGTTACGGCTATTGTATCCAGCAGCATAATATGTACTGCTTGTGAAATACTGCGCATGGTCGTCGCCCGCAAAATCAGAGATACAGCCCTGCTTTGGCCACAACGCGATGTTGCTTGCGTCTGAAATTTCGAGTTTGTTCTCTGTTGAATAATAAACACCTGCCTGACCTTTGTAGAATGGAAGGAATGCCGTATTCTTTGTTCCGTCTACTGTTGTATAGTCGGCGATTGATGTGTTCTCAACCTTCGCACTCCAACGGTAAAGGGTTGAATTGTTCAAATCCTTTATGGCAACCACACAGCCCGATGAAGACTCTGTAAGATTCTGATCAATCTCGCCATTTGCGTTTGTAAGCGCATATACGATGCCCACACAAGTACGGTCGGCATTCAGAACAGAACTTGTTGAACCGTCGCTGTAATAGTAGTCGCCCACCTTTGCCTTGGCTATAGGCTGACAAGTGAAGACTTCAGTATCATAAACCTTTCCTGCCTCGTAGGTCGTTACTTCAGGCTGAATAGCCTCGTATCTGTCGCCATTCTTTGTCATCACAGTAAAGTGAAGTTGAACAAATGTGGCTGGGAACATCGACATGTAGATTGTTCCCGTAACTCCATCGGCATTTGTCATCGAAACACTTCCTTCGGTTGAACTTGAAAAGCCACCTGTGCTCATGCGGAACACTCTTTTTGAGTACATCGTTCCGATTTCTGATGATGCAACAACGCTTACGATGTCCTTTATCGGCGTAACACCGTCGGTTGTGAACATCCATTTAACCACTCCGGTAATTGCACCGAGTTTGCGAGCCGAATAAGCCGTCTGCTCGGTATATGTTACGTTGAGCGTATCTTTTGCCCACGCATACATATATTTGTGCAAGTCCTTAGCCGTTCCAAGTTGTTCCATTGCGCTGAGAGTCTGCGTAAGCGTGTCGCTTGTATAAGCATTCACCGCCGATGCAGGATAGAACAAAGCCATGCGGTCGTTTTCGTAACCACCGTACAATCTGCCCGAAAACTCGCCGTTTCCGTCGTTCGTAAGGATTGAGCGGTTAATGGACGTTGTAAGGTCGAGCACACACACCTGTTCTCCGCCACTCAAAGTGCCCGAAAGGATTGTCGGATCGCTTGATGCTGCATTTTCATACACAGGCATGGTTACCGTTATCTTGTAAGGGCAATCCCATCCCTCATCATCATGACAACTTGTAAAAGCAACAGCACAGAGCATCAGAAGTGCTCCGAAAAAAGGTTTAAGTCTAAAAATCATTATTATTTTGTCATTGAATAAACTATATCCATAATCTTCTTGCCCAGTTCGTCGGCAGCCTCCATTGTCGAAGCCTCTGAATAGACACGGATAATCGGCTCGGTATTGCTCTTGCGCAAGTGAACCCACTTGTCGGCAAAGTCAATCTTAACGCCGTCGATGTCGTTCACCTCCTCGTCTTTGTAAAGGTTCTTCACCTTCTCGAGAATAGCGTCTACATCGGTGTCTGGAGTAAGGTCGATACGGTTCTTGGCAATGAAATATGGAGGATAGGTTGCACGAAGTTCGCTCACCTTCATCTTCTTGTGTGCCAAGTGGCTGAGGAACAAGGCGATTCCAACAAGGGCATCGCGTCCGTAATGGCTTTCTGGATAGATAACTCCGCCATTTCCCTCTCCGCCGATAACAGCGTTTGTCTCCTTCATCTTTGTTGTTACGTTAACCTCGCCAACGGCAGCAGCGTTATATTCGCAGCCATACTGACGTGTAACGTCTCTCAAAGCGCGTGTTGAACTAAGGTTGCTAACAGTATTTCCCGGAGTGTGCTGAAGAACGTAGTCTGCCACAGTTACGAGAGTATACTCCTCGCCATACATTGTTCCGTCTTCGCAGATGAATGCAAGTCTGTCAACATCAGGGTCAACAACGAATGCAACATCGTGCTCGCCCTTCTTCATCAGATTCATGATGTCCGAAAGGTTCTTCTCCAACGGCTCTGGGTTATGCTGAAAATCTCCTGTTGCCTCGGTATAAAGCCCAGTAACGGTCTCGACGCCCAACTGCTTCAGAAGTTTTGGAAGAATGATTCCTCCAACGCTGTTTACTGTATCTATTGCAACCTTGAAGTTTGCCTTTCTGATGGCTTCGACATCAACAAGTTTAAGAGCGAGAACGCTGTCGATGTGCTTCTGGTCCATTGTATTGTCCTCAGTATATTTGCCAAGATGGTCAACATCGGCAAATGCAAAATCCTCTGCTTCAGCAATGCGAAGAACTTCTTCGCCTTCCTGCTTGTTAAGGAACTCTCCGTGCTCGTTGAGGAGTTTGAGGGCATTCCACTGACGTGGGTTGTGACTTGCCGTAAGAATGATGCCGCCGTCGGCGCCAAGCATTGTTACAGCCAATTCGGTGGTTGGTGTTGTTGCAAGACCGATGTTAACAACATCGAATCCCATTCCCATGAGAGTTCCGCAAACAACGTTCTTTACCATCTCGCCAGAGATACGAGCATCTCGGCCTACTACGATTTTTCCCGATTGAACCTTGCTTGTCTTGCGTATAAGAGTAGCATACGCCGAAGTAAACTTTACAATGTCAAGAGGGTTCAATCCTTCTCCTGCGGCACCGCCAATTGTTCCGCGGATGCCCGAAATTGATTTGATTAGTGTCATAATCCTGCTTCGTAAGATATTTCATAATATGTAGGGTACACACTCTGCGATGCAGCCTGCGTGCCCTGATCGTGAGGTACTATAAGGCGAACTTCCGCCAAGTCGGCGGTATTTCTTCCAAGGTTTATATAACTCAGCGGAATCATCCACGCCGTTGGAACAGACGTTCCGTACGACGATGAATAATAGCTGTACATATATCCAGATATGAACGAGCCTGTAAACGTTGTTCCCGAAAGAGAAACGGTAAACTTGTCTACGTTCGATGCGCTGAAACGGTTTGTCAGAATTGTATCTCCCGACTGGATGTTATACTCCAGAAAACGTGCAAGAACGGTTTTCGAATCGCCGCTCTGCATCTTAGCGCCCTCTCCCTTTCGTACAATTTGCATGTAGACACCAGTACTTCCGAGAAGCACAAACTCGTTTTTGCTAACATCAGTTGTCGAATCCTTGGCTATAAACTCAGCCTGACTGATAACGTTTATAGGTCCTTCGACAAAATTGTTCGACACAAGAAAGGAATTTATCGCATCCTTTTCTTTTTCCTTTAAGTCGGCATAGCTCACAACATCGTTACATGCCGTGAACATTAAATTTCCAAATAGTAGGATTAGGTATAAAAAACTTTTTTTCGCATTATTTTTGAATAAAATCGTTGCAAAAATAATAAACTCATCGAAAAAGACAAAATTCTGCAACGCTAATTAACGCGCACAGCCCGAAAAAGTGCGATAGCACAAAAAGCCATCGTATCGTCGGGATTTTCAGAATCTCGTTTTTGAGGCCGAAAAAGACGGCTATCTCGCCTTCAGCATGTCCTCGAACTTGATGAGTGCTTTGTTGAATACTTCGACTGCCTCTTCCATAGAGCAGTGAAGTTCGCCGCCCGATGCCCTGGCATGTCCTCCGCCGTTAAAGCATGCGGCAGAAATCTCGTTGCACTTGATGTCGCCAAGTGAGCGGAGCGACACTCTGATGGTGTTCTCCTTCTCTGTATCCTCGCGCAGAAAGACCGAGAAATTTATGCCTTTAATAGACAGCGGAATGTTCACATTGCCCTCGGTATCGCCCTTTATGCAACCGTATTCCTTGAATTCTTCTTTCGTAAGAGTCTGAAGGGCTGCTCCAAATTCGGGATAAAGTGTGAGATTGTCTTTCAGCATGTGCCCCTGCATTCGGTAGCGCGATTCTGTTCCGTTCATAAAAAGTTCGTTATGAACCTCGTCGCGGTCGATGCCTTTTTCAATAAGCATGGCAATGGTGGTAAACACCTCACTTCGGTTGCTGTTGTAACTCAACTCGCCGGTGTCGGTCATCATGCCGATATAGAGCGACTTGCACGTATCAAACGAGAGTTTGTCGTACTCGCCCATCGTCCAGAGAATGCGGAATACGAGTTCGCAAGTCGAACTCATCTCGGGATAAGAGAAAACCAAGTCGCACAAATCGTCGGGATCAAGATGATGGTCAATCATTATCTTGTACGCCTTTGCAGCGGCAATTTTCTCGCCCATATCTGTTATTCGGCTCTTGCTGTTAAAGTCGAGGCAGAAGATGAGGTCGGCAGCCTTTATCATCAGGTCTGACGCTTCGGGACTTCTGTCATAACGAAGATGGTCGTGCGATGAAGGTACGACCTTCAGAAAATCCGGCATCTGATTTGGGAAGATAATGGTTACGTTCTTCCCTATCTGACGCAGATATGCAGCCAGTCCGGTTGCCGAACCTACGGCATCGCCATCGGGCGAAACATGCACACAAATGACAACATTGTTAGCCTGTGAAATCTTTTTCCTTAGAAGTTCGATGTTCTGCGCATCGAAGATTGAATCGTTGAACATTATGTATTTTACGTTAAAATCAAAAAAAGCGGTACAAACATACCGCTTTTTTTTTACTTCTCAAAAGAAATATCTTGCTTTTACATCAGTTATGATGCGACCATCTGAACTTTATCTGCTTGTATTCGTCGAGGTCCTTAACTGGACGTTCAACATCGCTTGGCAAAGGCATCTTGTTGTACTGCTGGAAATAAAGCAGACAGGCATCGCGCCACCAAACGGCATCGTGCGCCTGACGACGCAGTTTGCTCTGCACATGCTTGAATCTGTCGGCATCGACATATTTTTCAAGTCCGTCCCAAACAACCTGATAGTTTCTCACCTGCTTAACGCCCTTGTCGTACTTGTGGCAAAGCGCGCTCCACAAAGTCTCGCCGTTCTGCATCTTGTAATCCCAAGGCAGATGGTGGAACCACAACAGATACTCGTCGGGGCATGTGCTTACATTATCAAACAGAGTGCTGAGCGGTTCGTGATACTGGCTCACGGCATTTGTTCCCTTGCTGCTGCGGTCGAATCCGATACCATCTTCAGACGCCTTGTGATAGTAACTTGGCAGCCAGTCGGCTCTCGCTCCCGGAATCTCGCACCAAGGCTCAGGTCCGTAGTGATGCGTCCACGCAAACAGATGGTGTAAGCCGAGCGGCATCATGTAGTTAACCACGGCTTCGCGACTGTCCATCATTATCGATTCAACCTTCTGAACAAATTCCTTGTCGGTAGTGAATGTCTGTGCAATCCACTCCTCGGCAATGTCCTTACTGTCGAGATTGCAGTTCCAAGCCAATCGGCCGAAAGCATACCAGTTGCTCTGCGCAAAAATGTGTCCGCACCAGTTTGTGTCGCGTCCAACGTTTGCAACGCCGGCAATGGCTGTGTATTTCTGAGGATATGTCTTGCCGTCGGTCACTCTGGCGATGGTTGTTCCCTCGCCTTTCTGATAAGTGTCGCTCATCAGACATTCCTGCCACATCGGAGCAAGATAGCACAATTGGAAACTGTGTCCAAGATACTCCTGAGTAATCTGGAACTCAATCATCGTCTGTGTCTTCTTCAGCGCACCGAAAAGCGGACTGAACGGCTCGCGCGGCTGAAAGTCGATTGGACCGTTCTTTATCTGAATGATAACGTTGTCGCGGAACTGTCCGTCGAGTGGCATAAACTCCTGATAAGCCTGCTTTGCTCTGTCGCTGTCGTCTGACTTGTAGACGAAGGCGCGCCACATCACAATTCCGCCGTGAGGCTTGAGCACATCGGCAAGCATGTTCGCTCCGTCGGCATGTGTACGACCGAAATCCTGCGGACCGGGCAGTCCTTCGGAATTAGCCTTCACAAGGAATCCGCCGAAATCAGGAATCAGTTTGTAGATTTCATCAGCCTTTTTCTTCCACCATTTTTTTACATCAGCATTCAGAGGGTCGGATGTAGGCAGACCTCCGAGTTCTTTTGGCGACGAAAAGTTTATTGATATATAAACCTTCATGCCGTAAGGGCGCAAAACATCGGCAATCTTACACACATGGTCTATGTATGGCTTGCTCAACATCTTTGGCGATGCGTTCACGTTGTTCACAACCGTTCCGTTTATGCCGACTGAAGCATTTGCCCTTCCGTATTCCTGCCAGAGTTTTGCATCATCGTCGGTAAAGGTTGGCTCAGCCTCATTGTCATGCCAGAAGATTGAATGTCCGGCATATCCGCGTTCAACCGTTCCGTCGAGATTATCCCAATGATTCAGAATTCTGTGCTGATAGACTGGCGATTCTGACACCTTGAACCACGACATATCGGCAGGCAACTTGCCTGTCTGCTGCAATCGCAAGAGATGGAACACACCATACAAAATGCCCGCATCGGTCTGCGAACTTATCTTGATGTGCTTTTCTTGTTTTGCCTTGTTCACCGTCTCGATTGTGAAGGCATCGGGCGAAAGTTGCTGAACCTTACCGTTCTTGCTCTTCTGTTTCTTGTTCGGCTTTGCAACAACAAGACTTACAGGCATTCCCTTCCAGCCTTTCTGCAACTCCTCTACGGCAAGATTTATGGTCTTGCTGTCGCGGTTCACCGTTATGTCTACATGGCGCACATCCTGATTGTAGCGCAACCAAAGAGAATGTCCGTCCTCTGCTTTTGCACAGAGAACGGAGAATAAAAATGCTAATGTAAAAAAGGCTTTTCTCATATTTTTAATGCAATTCTGCTTATCCTTGAATAGTCTTTATCGTACCATCCTCGTTGTATTCAAGTTCAACGACTTTTAGTGAGCGAAGGCTGTTCACACCGCCCGAAGGAGCTGAGTCGTGATGGAAAAGATACCACTTGCCCTTGAACTCTATTATTGAATGGTGAGTTGTCCAGCCAGCCTTTACCGGAGTAAGAACTACTCCCTTGTAAGTGAATGGTCCGTAAGGATTATCGCCGATTGCATAGCAAATCATGTGAGTATCACCTGTTGAATAAGAGAAATAATACTTTCCATTGTACTTGTGCATCCACGAAGCCTCGAAGAAACGATGCGGATCGTCTGCCTTCAAAGGCTTGCCGTCCTCACCGAGGATAACGACTGGTTTTGGCGCTTCTGCAAAACCAAGCATATCGTCAGCAAGAAGGGCTACTCGCGATGGCAATGCATCAGTCTCTGATTTCTTTGCAGGTACGATAGGCTCAGAATCTCCAGGAGGTGGAGCAGCAACGCCCGACTCGTTAAATGCAATCTTATTGTCCTTATACCACTGAAGCTGACCGCCCCAGATACCACCGAAGTAGAAGTAGTACTTTCCATCCTCATCCTTGAACACAGCATAGTCAATTGAGTATGAACCATGCATAGGATCTTTCAACGGAATAAACGGACCTTCTGGCTTATCAGCCACAGCAATACCTGTGCGGAAAATTTCGGTCTTATCCTTTGCAGGGAAGTACATGAAGTATTTGCCGTTCTTCTCCTGAACATCATTGTCCCAAAGCTGATGGCTTGCCCAAGGAATATCCTTCAGGTCGAGAATACAACCATGATCAACGAGTTCTTTCTCGCCACGGCATACAGCCTCGAGGTCATCAGTAGAGAACACATGATAATCTTTCATCTCATACTCTGCGCCAGAATCGTCGTCACCAACGCCTGCATCCCAGTCATGAGATGGATATATATATACTCTGCCGTTCCAAACATGAACAGACGGGTCAGCCATATAGTCTTTTGGCCAAAGATACTTTGCTGTTTTCATATTAATTATTTTACTGTTATTACGCTTTATGTCCTTCTTCAATTTCGCGATTCATTTCGTCAAGTTTCTCATCTGTAAGAGGATACTTGTAGATAAGGAATCCTACAACAATCAGAAGAATTGCAGGAATAATGCAAGTAAACCAAAGAATTGCATTCTGTGCAGTCGCTGAATATTGATTCAGCTTTGTATAATATACATTTACAGGCGCGCTGATGAATGATGCAAGGAACACAACAACAAAGATGCTGAGCACAAGCTGAAGGCACTTGTTTGCCTTAAACTCTGCGAACATCTCACCGTACGAAACTGGTTTCGCTGGGGTCGTAGCAATTCTTTCCTTACAACCAACAAAACAATATAGCAGAAGGAAAAAGCCAACGATAGCAAAAACGGTTGTAACAGTAAACCACGCATTAGGTGCAATAGGCAAAGCCGATTCCTCGCTTGCCAAGTCAAAGCCAATCATTCCCATTACCAATGGAGTAATCCAACCTGCAATTGAGAATCCAGCCTTGAAGGCTACACCTGCAAGAGCGTTTACAGTTGCAGCAGGTCTGTTTCCTGTACGATACTCAGCCTCTGTAATCACCTCAGGAACAAGAGCCCACATCAAAGAGCCAACAAGAAGTCCTACACCAGTCATTACCTTTGCAGTCTGTACGAGCGTATTGCAATTCTCAACATCAAAGAATTTACCAACGGTAAACAGAATGCAAAATCCAACAAAGCCGATTACAAGAAGCAAGTAATAGAGTCCCTTCTTGCCAAGCCAGTTCTTCAGCATTGGCAAAGATGGCAGAATAACGAAAGCCGGAATTGTACCACTAGCCATAAATGTTGCCTGAGGCCAGTCGATAACTGTATGAGCAACAATAGCAAGACCTATAGGAAAACCAGCCTGAACAACTATCTGACCAATATTAGCACATACCATTCGTGTTGATGTAAGTTTGAGCACCTCATCGTTATCACGGGTCATACTTGCCATAATTGAGCCGTAAGGTATATTCACGACTGAATAAATCATACTAAGAACAGTATAGCTGACTGTAGCATATACAATCTTCATTGTTGATGACCATTCTGCAGCCTGTGGAAGCATCAGCAAGCAAGCTGCAACGGTAAGAGGAATACCGCCATAAAGGAGATATGCACGATACTTGCCCAGTTTAGGATTTCGGTTGTCGATATATCGTCCAACTACAGGACTCCAGAAGCAGTCAATTAGTCGAACAGAGAGGATAAGTCCGCTTACAAAGGCTGGACTGATCTTTAAAACTGTAGTAAGGTAGAGCATTAAGTAACATGCCACCGTCTGGAAAATCAGATTCTGCGCAAGGTCGCCCGAACCGTAACCAATGCGCTGAGCCCATGAAAGCTTGTAAAAGCCATTTGTTTCGTTGTTTGCCATTTTGTATAAAGAAAAATGATTAAGAAACAAGCCGAAAAAGACATTCAACCTGCCTCGATTATATTTATTATTTAATTTATTTTTTGCATTAAAGGTTATCGCCTTACTAATCAAAGCACCACAATACTTAATGTATTTTTTATGTAAACAAATGTTTTTTATGGTTATACATCAGCCACAAAAGTAACAAAATATTTGTAATATCAACTATATATTTAAACATTTTTTCAAAACTTATTGTAAAAAATACAATAACCACCCTTAAAAACAAAAAGAGGGATGTTACAAAACACCCCTCTTACGTTACTTGAGATTTTATTTATTCTTCTTAATATGCAGAAGTTCCTGCTAATTCATCAAAGCCTCTGCATACGCCCAAATATGCGTGCTTTCTTTGATAGTCTTCGTCGAACAGACTTCTGTGACGGTTATAAGCCTTACCTCCCTGCTCAACATCAGAGTCTGTCAGCATCCACATATACACACCATACTGGTTTCTCTGGTTAATGATCGTACGATAACAGTTTATTACATGCTCATACATCTCAGCCTGAGCAGCAAGCTGTGCCACAGACGGCAAGTAATCAGATTCAATCTGAACATCAAGCTCACCAATTCTAATCAGGAACGGATCTTCAGAACCTGTACCTGTACAATATGTACTATTAAGCTCTTTAAACAACTCTGTAACCTGATTCAAAAGCTCTGCCTGAGTATGAATCTCAGTTGAACAAACCAGATGCAGCTCAAGGCTCAAACCATCTATCAATTTCTGTCCTTCATATGCCTGCAATCTGTTTATAAATTGATTAAGACGATCAAACTTTTTTTCATTATGAACCAAGTTGCCTTCAGAAACAAATAACTTAGCCTTACTGTTGTTTGCCTTCAAGACATTCCTTGCATACGTAAAGGCATTGAAAATGAAGTCCTCCTTCATATAGTCGCCCCAATAGAATTCACCATTTCCAACAGACAAGCCCTTAGAATCAAGATAGGTTGATGATGTTGAAGTTTGATTATCTGAAACAATATGCTGAACAACGTCCCAACCATCAACCTTATCATATCTATTCATCATATTCTCAATATGTGTCTTCATGATGCCTGAAAGTTTGGCGGCCTTCATCGCATCATCGTAAGAACTTACATAGTTTGGAAGACGAGTAGACTTGGCACTTGACGGTTCGTCTAATGGTGTCAGCGTTACATCATCAAGATAGAATGTTGTTGCAGTCTTTGCAAACTTAAAGTTCATAGAACCGATGTCCGAACTCAATGCAGTAAAATCCCAAACTTGTTTTTCCCATATTGTAGAAAGAACATAGCTCTGCTGGCCTTCAGCAGGAGACTGAGCACTTGCCGGGCTCTTGTCTGCCGACTTGTTTGATGTACTGAATTCAACGATTGCATTATTGACATCTGCACGCGCATAGAATGTCAGACGGTATCTCTGTCCCATAACAAGCGTCTTGTTATCAGTAAACATAGCATTTACCGTAACATCGCCAGCGCTGTTATAACTTGCAGTATTAACAATCTTCAAGCAATTGCCTCCAGAGATTGAGTTGTCATTTCCATTGATTGACTTTCCAAGCTCCATTCTTGCAACAGACTCACGGTTTTCAACGAACGACCAATTATATGTCTTTTCGTTACCATCGAAATATGAGTTTGCGATATAGTTCGGACCATCAGCAGAAGTTCCTCCAGAAACTTTCAAAACCAAGTTATCGAAATATACATAACTATTTGGCGCTTCTGTTATATCAAACACAATACGAACAGCAGGAACTGGTGAAGAATAATCAGAAACAGTACCATCTGGCAAAAGGTCGCGGAACGTAATCTGCTTCCAATCATTAGTCAATCTAATTTCTGAAGTATATGCAGAAGTACCACCTGACGCAGGAACAAGACCATTAAGACCATTTTTCACACCAAGAATCCTAACTCTCATTTTTGCAGTCTGCCCTGTCAGCGAATATCCTTTCACATAGAATGAAAATGACAGTTTACCTGTATTAGGTACAGGTACATAATCACTTACAACCTGCGCAACATCCGTTGCATCACCCTGTTCCCAACCTTCTGTTGAAGCCCAAAGACATGCCTTATTTTCTGATTTCACACAGTCGTCACCATCTGTGATTTCCAAAGACTGAACACCAACATTGAAGTACGAATCGCTTACGTTTGATGAGAAAGACCATCCGTCATTGTAATGCTCACGATCCTTGCCATACAACTGGTAATCTTCCAAATTGAAACTATATGAGAAATCATACTCATTCTCGTTGCCAGATACATTGATATAGTTTGTCTCCTCACTTGGACTAACCTTGTCTGCAATGGCATTCTGAAGGAACTCAACATTTTGGAACTGATTTGAAATCAAACAATGTCCAAAAATGCTCAATCCATTATCTATCGCAGCATTATACAGAGCATCAGGCATATCATAGTTGTAAGTACCGTTTATATCGGTAACAACATTACACAACGCAAACTCTGTGCTTGGCTGAATTGAGTTGAAATTGTCATTTACAGTCTCAGCATATTTAGTATTTTCAACATACGAAGAGCCTAAGACTGAAACACCCAAGTGGAAGTCAGACGATGCATTGGCTGCATAACTCTTCAAAGGCTGACACTGTGCTACCAACTTTTCTGTTTCCTGAGGAATTTCACTTTTAGAGATAGGGGTATATGGGTTATACCATTCCATCTTCTCATCGTAGCATGACTGCAACGCTATTGCTGCGAAAGCTGAAACGAAACCTACTTTTAAATACTTATTCATAATATGCCCTCCTCTATTTAATTATATTCATTATCGCGTCCATATACTTTATCTTTAGATACAGTCAAAGGAACGACACGAATATTGTCAATATAAGGTGTTATCGTGGTCATCTTAGCCTTAAACTCAACAGAAACACCATTTAATACATTTGTCTGATCTACATTCTCGAAATAGATTCCCCAAACCGGACTTTCGATAGATGCCAATATCTTACGGATTTCACCGAATGTCTTGCCCTGGAAATCAGTAATAGTACTGAACGGCATGGTAACAGTAAACCAACTACCCTTTGCAAATCCCTTACTGAAATCATCAGTCTTACCTGACACCCAAGGGGCATAAGTCATCTTGTAGTTTCCATAGTTAATATCGAATACAACATCAATATTTCCTGAATTCCATTCCTGCGGACACATTACATTAAACTGCAACGCAACATCTGTTGAATACAATTCATCCAATTCGCTTGGCAGATTATTGAAGGCCTCAAGCTTCTCAAATACATAAATATTTCTGCGTGAAGCTGTAGTGTCACTGATATAAGTAGAATTAGAATTCATCACATAATAATGACCGTCATTCGTACCGTCTTCATTTCCTGACGCTTCATCTGTCATAGTACATTCCGAAGCATCAAACTTAGAGTTGTTGAAAGCAGAAGAACCCTCTTCGAAATTCTCCAACAAGCCCCTACGATAGTTGAAATATGCAGGTGTTTCGCATACTCCATTTCCATCATGGTCGGCATTTATAATAATAGCACCCTGATGCTTGTTATTCTCTGCAGTACGGGTATCAAAATTTGCAGGCACTTTCACCCTTACATACGTACCTTTCTCATCATCACTATACAAATTATCCCCACCATCAGCATATACGGTACTTATATCTGCACCCGGAAATTGTACATAAGCAACGTTCTGCAGATTTTCGCCATAAATAGTAATCCACTCATTTGGCTGTGGCATACTGTTTGAAATATCATGCACGACAGGGGCAGCACGACGAATCTTCAACGCCTTTTTTGCCTTTATTGCTTCATTTTCCTTAACAAGAACAATCCAATTCTTGTTATTCACTTGGTCATTCACCTGTTCAATTGGAGTATTCTCGTCAATTGTAACAAGCATAGAGTTGTTTGTCAGATACTGCAAATTGAAATATGTATCATAACCGTTTACATATACATGCTTTACACCAACAAAACCAGTACCGGTAAGGCGTATTGTCTCACCCAAACGCGCATAATCAGTAGACACATCCGTCGTACCATTAGCAGAAGCATGCAAATAATGTATCTGGCTGATGCTTATAGTAGAATCTCCGTTCTCATACTTAAACAAATCTTTGTTACAAGATGTAAGTATAATCGACGCAGACAATGCGATCAAGAAAAACTTTGATTTCATTGTTAATATATTTAGAATATTAAACTTCATTTAGTTACCACTACCTAAAACAGTACTCTGATAAGCAGACATCAGCAGAGCCTCATAAGAAGCAATTTCCTTCTCCAATGACTTGATTTCAGGGTACGATATTGCATCACCGCTCAAGTATGGATTCTGAGTTACCTCAGACTCTGGATAAGGCAAGAGGAAGTTGAAGTTATCAGCTGTTACACCAACAACACCGATTGTCTTTGTCTTGTCAATCTCATATCTCAACTCCTGTGTACGATAGTAGTACTGATATGTACGGTTCTGATCACCCAAAATGTAGTTGATTGTATTTGAACGATCGTAGTATGACCATGCAAGCAAATCGTACCAATATCTTCCCTCCAAAGCGAACTCAAGTCTGCGCTCTCTCAGCAAGGTTGTCATATCTACAGATGTCAGTTTCTCACCATTATGGGCACGAGAATAAACATCATTAAAGAAGTCAAGAGGAGTCTTCTTAATCTTAGTATCGCTAACGCCCTGTGTTCTACTTGTAAGAACGTCTGTTGTACTTGTAATAGATGCTTCTGCATAGTTCAGATATACCTCAGCCAAACGAAGCATATATGTGTTAAGACCTGAGTTGTTCTCGTAACTCACACCATTATCCTCGTAAGAACCAACGATACCCTTCTTTGCATTTGCACGATATATCATATCGCTCAAGTTCTGAGTTCTATCAAAAGTCAAGCCACCATATATCTTGCATATTTCAGAATATGTATCCTTATAGCTGAACCATGTTGAATGTAAGCGAAGGTCATCATTTGAATATGACCTTATCATATCAGCAGATGCGTAAATATCACTACCCTCGGCAACCTGACCAGCAACGATAGCGGTAGAATAGCCCAACCAATTCTGATGAGTATTTGATGTTCCGTAAGCATACACACCCGGAACCCACTGCAAAGCGAACAAACTCTCACTATTGTTATTATTATCTGTAGTGAACAGATCCTTGTAGTTCTGCTGAAGCGACAAACCACTAATCTTGATTACAGCAAAAGCAGCAAACTTTGCATATTCCAAATAGGTTGCATCGCGGAACTTCTGGTTATATGTTGCAGGATTAGCATAATCATGAGCTGCCTTATATCCTGCATATACCAAGAAGAAACGTGACAACATACCAAGAGCAGAATAGCGAGTTACACGACCGGCATTATTCTGGGTTCTTGGCAAATGGCATGCCGCAAATTCCATATCTGCAAGGGCATATTTAAATACATCCTCCTGCTTAACCTTCTGAATCAAAGGAGTCATGATGATTGCAGCATTATCCTCGATAATCGGCACATCACCCCAACATGATGCAAGATACCAATATGCCAAACCACGCATAAATCTTGCTTCAGCAATATATCTTTGCTTTACTTCACTTGGAATAGTGCTTGCCGAATACTCATCTATCTTCTTAATCATCATACTTGACTGATTAACGACATTGTACAATGAGTTCCAGCCTTCGTCAATAGCACCACTACTTGAAATATCAGAAATGTTATTGAACGGAGCAAGATATTTGTCGTATGGTCCCCACAAGTTGTTTGCGAAACCATCTCCGACAGCGTGATAGAAATGTCTGTTAAAATCGAACCAAGCCGTATTATACAAACCTCCGGTAAGCGCAGCCAAGTCCGCCTCGTCCTTGTAGAACTCTTCATCGACCAGACGATCAGAAGGCTCTTTCTCGAGGAAATCGCAGCTTGCAAACGAAACGGCAAACAATGCGAAAAATACAGGTATATACTTAAATTTCATACAATCAAACTTTTAGAATGTTAAACTAAGACCTGCAGTGAATACACGAGCCGATGGATATCGACCGTAATCAACTCCCTGCAACAAGGCATCTGAACCGTAGCAACCTACCTCTGGATCATATCCCTTATACTTTGTGAATGTGTAAACATTCTGAAGATTGACGTAAACTCGGGCTGCCTCGGCACTGAACTTACGAGTAATCTTTCGAGGGAAAGTATAACCAAATGATATATTCTGAATACGGATATAAGAACCGTCTTCGATATATCTGTTACTCATACGATTGTTTGTATTAGCGTTTGTTGCGCTCAAACGATACATGTGCTCATCACCACCAGAAAGTGTTGCCTCACTACCTGTACCCTTAACTACAGGATAGTCGAGAGCAGACTTGAACAAATTTGTAGTCTGAGAAGGCTCCTCGCTCCAGCGACGAACATAGTTAAGCACATCGTTTCCATAAGAGCCGTTCAAATAGATTGTGAAATCCCAGTTCTTATAAGCAAACGTATTTCCGAAACCGAATGTAAATAATGGATTTGGATCACCGATGAATGTCTGGTCGTTTGCGTTGATTACGCCATCGCCATTAACATCCTCGAAGATGTAGTCGCCCAACCAAACACTATTTTCGCTAATTGCTGTACCCTCTGGACGTGGCACTTCCTTAATCTTGCCAGAAGCATCCTTATAATAGAAGTCTGTCATGTTGTTGAAACGACCGATAACCTTGTATCCATAGAACTGACCGATAGGCTGACCAACAACAGTACGAGTTACAACTGTTGACACACCGTTAGGGTCTGTCATGGTACGGTCTACAACACCGCTCTGGATATTCAACTCGCTAACCTCATTCTTGTTCATTGAGAAGACGATATTACTCTTCCAAGAGAAGCCCTTCTTATCGTAGTTGATGGTATTGATAGTTGCCTCAATACCCTTATTTATAAGGGAACCTACGTTTGCCCAAGGAGCCTCCATAGATCCACTACCTGTTGTACCCATATAAGCAGGCAAAGCCAACTCAAGCAACAGGTTCTTTGTCTTCTTATAGTAAACATCAAATACAAGTTCTACTCGGTTCTTGAACATATTCAAGTCGAAACCGGCATTGGCAGCATATGTTGTCTCCCAAGTAAGGTCTTCGTTACCCATGTTCATATAATTCAAACCACCACCCCAGTTGTTAGTAATAGCCTTCATCGTTGAAGCGAAAGCCCATTGCTCAACATTCTGGTTACCTACAGCACCATAACCAAGACGAAGTTTCAAGCTGTTGATAAACTTGAAATCCTTCATGAACTTCTCGTTAGAAACCTTCCATCCAAACGCACCTGAAGGGAACATACCCCACTGGTGACCCTTTGCAAACTGTGAAGATCCATCCTCACGTATTGTAGCAGTAAGCAAGTAACGGTCGTCGTAAGAATAGAACGCACGTCCGAAGAAAGAAAGGATAGAGTTGTCGTATGAATGGTTGCTGTTCAAAGCAGTTGTAGCATTACCGGCATCGAGGTCATGCGCAATGTTTGAAAGGAATCCGCTTCGTGTACCGCCCAAATACTCGTAGTTGGTATTACTCATCTCATGACCAACCATGATGTTAATTGAGTGAACTTTATCAATAAGGTTCTGATAAGTTGCAACGTTTCTCCAGCAATAGTACTCAGAAGTTGCCTTTGAACGAGTAGATGTACGCTGGTCGTTTGTAACCGTACCAAACTCGTAAGAAGGAAGATAATAATATGTACTTGCTACAGAGTAGTCGAATGAGAACTCAGTCTTGAATGAAAGACGATCCTTTACAATAGAAAGGTCGACATACACATCACCTCTCAAGTCAGCAATTTTCTTCTTGTTTTCAGTAAGACTTGCCAGACCAATCGGGTTACTCTGTACATCCTTGTTACTCAATGATGTATGAGGACCATCGTAAGTACCGTCAGCCTTAAAGATTGATACGTTTGGAGTCTGACGCAAAGAAGTAAGGATTACGTCATTATCGCAACCAACCTTCTGGCGGGCATCACTTACGGCGAAGTTCATACCTACCTTAGCCCAGTCCTTAACCAAACAGTCGACATTTGAACGAAGGGAGAAACGTGTAAATGCAGAACCGCGTGCAATACCTTCCTGATCAAGGAAACCAGCACCAAGCGCGAAGTTAGAACGCTCAGTACCACCGGTAGCACCAATATTATGCGATGTTATAAGCGCATTCTGAAACAATGCATCCTGCCAGTTTGTACCATCACCAAGATCCTTTGCGCTTACAAAGTTATCATCGAAGCTTGTAAGACCCAACTTGGCCAAAGTATTCTGGTGAGCTGCATACTCCTGCAAGTTCAGCAAATCTAACTTCTTTGGCATCTGCTGAACACCGCCGTAACCATCGTAAGTGATATGTGCATCACCCTTTGTACCACGGCGAGTAGAGACAAGAATTACACCATTTGCAGCTCGTGAACCATAGATAGCTGTAGCAGAAGCATCCTTCAGCACGTCCATAGAGACAATATCGCTTGGGTTGATGGTTGACAGAGGGTTATCATTAACACCTTCGGTTGAGCCATCAACAACGACACCATCAATAACAAAGATTGGCTGACATGTTGCATTCAGAGAGTTGATTCCTCGGATACGAATTGCAGAACCTGCACCCGGAGAACCGCTATTCATCTGTACCTGCACACCAGCAGCTCTACCCTGAAGTACCTGATCGATAGATGTTGCCACAGATTTCTTAATAGCCTCGTTAGATACAGACACAACGGAACCGGTAAGGTCACTTCGTTTCATCTGTCCGTAACCAACGACAACGACTTCGTTCAAGACCTTAGAGTCATCACGCAACACAATGTTGATGTTATGACGGCCGGCAACAGACACGAGTCGCGGCTCGTATCCGACGAACGAAATTTTCAAACTGGCGTTAGCTGGCACCTTCAAAGTATAATTACCGTTAAAGTCGGTGATAGTACCATTTGTCGTACCAGTCTGTACGACGTTAGCACCAATAATAGCTTCACCGGCATTATCCTTAACGGTACCACGCACTGTAATAGTCTGCGCAGCTGCCCACAAAGGCAACATGCAGAGTAAAAACAATAGCCCAAAAGGCTTTAACATCATGGTGTATTTCATACCGAAATATTAATTTTAAGAACTACAGCTCATAATTTTTACGAGCATAGAACATGCTTTTGGGGACAAAAATATAAAAAACCTTTTTTAAATACAAATTTATCTCTTGGAAAAGTATATATTTGCAGTAAAATATTTTATATGCTATTTCTAAATACCTTATATTATATTTACCAAGTATTTAAGGAGTTTTCATCATAATAAATATATTAAAAATCATGAAATTCATAAGAGTTGCAGCATTTTGTTCACTACTTTTTGCCTATGGTCATTGCTTTTCGCAGGAAAAAGCCGTTTTCTCTAACTTTTTCTACCACAACGATGACAAAACAATAGAGTACGACCCAAACGAGGAATATCTGAATCCGGTAATCAGAGGATTCTATCCCGATCCGAGCGTTTGCAGAAGAGGCGAAGACTTCTATCTTGTAAACTCTTCGTTTGCATATTATCCGGGAATTCCGATATGGCACAGCACCGACCTCGTAAACTGGAAGCAACTCGGATATGTCCTGAACAGAAAGTCGCAACTCAACATCAAGGACTTGAGAATGTCGCGCGCCGTATATGCTCCCGATATTCAGTTCAACGAGCACAACAATACGTTCTACGTTGTTTATACAACCGTCGATATGGGCGGAAACTTCTATGTCAAGACCACAAATCCGAAGTACAATCATTGGAGCGACCCTATTCCGCTGCCTGAGGTTGGCGGCATCGACCCTTCGTTCTTCTTCGACATTGACGGAAAGGCGTATATCGTGAACAACGACGCACCTTCCTACCCTGCCGAGTACGACGGCCATCGAGCAATATGGATTCACGAGTTTGACGTAAAGACCGGCAAGGTTGTGAAAGGCACAAGCAAGGTAATCATAGACAAAGGAACGAATCCGGAGAAGAAACCAATCTGGATTGAAGGACCGCATCTTTACAGAGTAAACAACAAATACTATCTGATGGCAGCCGAAGGAGGAACAGCAGAGGCTCACTCTGAAGTTATTTTCTCGGCAGACAGCGTGATGGGACCTTACAAGCAATGCCCTATCAACCCGATATTAACCCAAAGAAATCTGCCGGCAGGAAGAAAAGATGCTGTAACATGCACAGGTCATGCCGACCTTATTCAAGACATAAACGGCAACTGGTTTTCAGTATTCCTCGGATGCCGCCCGTACAAAGACGACTTCTACAATACCGGAAGAGAGACATTCCTGCTGCCTGTAACATGGAACGACGAGCAGCCGATAATCCTGAAAGAAGGCGAAAGCGTTCCGCTGAAACTGAAAAAGGGAATGTTGCGCCCGGAAAACCGCGATCTTACCGGCAACTGCGACGACTTCATGGCAAACAAACTCTCTAATCAGTGGAACTTTATCAGAACTCCGCAAGAGCCGGCAAACAGTTGGTATCAGGTTGGCGGCGGAAAGCTGAGAATAACGCCGCGCCCTGTTACGCTCGACAGTTACGGAAATCCGTCGTTCATTGGCGAGCGCGTAATCAGCAAAGAATACACAGCCACCGTACACCTCGACTATCTGCCTCTGAAAGAAGGCGAATTTGCAGGAATGGCTTGCTTCTACAACGACGAGCACTTCTATACTCTCGGAAAGACAGTAAACAGCAAGGGCAAGATGGTTATCAGACTGAGCGGGCGAAACAAAGACAAGACTTTTTCGGAAGAACAACTGATTCCGAACAAGAAGAAACTGTCGGAACTTGTGCTGAAGGTAAAGCAAGTTGGCGACAAGATGCAGTTCAGTTATTTCTTTCAGGAAGCAAAGGCTGAAAACAAGATAGAAATGAAATTCAGCGAGCAGGATGCAACCGTTCTGAGCACTAAAGTTGCAGGCGGATTTACGGGCGCATACATAGGTATGTACGCATCGACCACCGACAAAGACATGAACAAATGAAAAGAAAGTATTACTACTTTTTGACTGCGGCAATCATCATTGGCGGCTGCTTCCTTGCCAAAAGCCAATGGGACAAGCAGAACACCGAATCGACAGAAAGAATAAGATTCGAGACAACAAAAGAAGAGGATAAGACCGTAAGGTTTATAAAAGACAATATTGCACGTACGACCGATTTCTGGTTGTACGTGCTTTCTGATAGCTTTCCGAAATACAGAGAGCCTAACCTTATTATATATAAGGGCGAGGTGGAATGCCGCAAATCGTCAAAGGGAGAGACGCATACCGGAATCTTCTACTCGGCAGCCGACAGCACAATATACTTCGACATGGCATATCTTGAATTTCTGCATAAGCAAAGCGGCATAAGGCAAGATTTCATAACCACCTATCTTGTGGCACATTGTGTAAGTCATCACGTTCAGAATATTCTTGGAATAAGCAGTTACATAAACGAACTGGGCACGAGAATGGACGAGGAAAGAAAAGCACTTCTCGAAGAACGTTTTGAGTTGCAAGCCGACTGCATGGCAGAGATGTTCATAAATAGAGACAATCTGTACGGCGATGTGGACGAAAGCATCAAACTTGACAATATGCGAACCCTTCGCCATACATCACGCAAATGGGAAGAAATCAAGCCCGAAAAGTGCATCTTCGAAGACAGCCATACCATTACATCGCCAGAGATGGTTATGTTCTGGATGAAAAAGGCCGATGAAAATCCTACGCTTTCAAGCACAAATACCTTTCATTCGGTAAACATAGATATCACATCCATTTTATGCCGAAAGTGAATCATAAATTTGAGAATTGAAATTTGAAAGTTGAAAGATAACTGACAATTCTTTCCTACGCGGCTTCCATTGTGAATTGGATTTTTCAACTTTCAAGTTCCAAAATTCAAAAACATTGTCCCAAGTTTTCTGCTTGCTTACCACTTGCTATCCCCTTACTCCCCCATTCATTGTCAATTGTTCACTGCAATTGTGAATTGGGATTTACGGCTTACTTCCCCGAACCTTCCACGTAACTTGAACGTAACTTGAACGTACCTTCCCCGTAGCTACAACGTAGCTTGAACGTATCTTCCCCGTAGCTACTCCAAATCTTCCGGCTTGTTACTCCCTTACTATTTCCTTACTATCCCGTACCTTGAGCATACCTTTCGGTTTGCTATCCCGTATCTTCCCCGTACCTACACCCTTGTTTTCCCCTTACTATCTCCTTAATAAATTCAAAATAGCGTATTCAACGGAAAAATCCCATATCGTTAATTACTACGATATGGGATTTTTCCCTTCATTGTCCATTGTGAATTAAAAAAGTTTTTTCAATTCTCAACTAAAATAATTGTCAACTGACAATTGTCAATTAAATAGCTTTTTCAACTTTCAAGTCTTAACTTTTTAAGTAATGATTCGTTTTTTTTGCATATTATTACAGAATTATGCCGAACTCGCATAATAAATATAGACGATTACGCAATAAAAGCATATAAAAATATTGCCATAAAATTAAAAAAGACTATCTTTGCAGTATTACATAATATAGAAAATCCACGCGCTATGAACATGAAAGTCTTTATATTAGCATTACTTTTGATGGGCAGCCTCAACGTGTTTGGACAGACAACACAAAAGAGAGTCGGAACCATCCACAAGCAAATAGAAGGAATTATCGGAGACCACTACAGATTTCCACAATTCACGGTCGAAACAGAAGCAAAGAAAAGCGTGTACTTCATCAACGACGACCTGCAATGGGAAAAGACCGACGGTCTGTTTCTCGTAGTAAACACTCAATGGTACAGCACATCGCCTTTCTACAAGAACTTCACAGAATACACATGCAAGTTCCAGAAAGGCAACATTCAAATTACCATCGATATGTCCAAGGACAGATACATGTACATTCACAATTTCTTCCATGCCGACAACGACAACGTAATTCATCGTTCGGAAAACATGGGCGGCGAATGGAAGCCAATCGGCAAGGACGACATCGGAAAGATGGTTAAAGAAATTAAAGACCTTTATACAAAGAGAAAATAAGACAACAAAGAAAAATCTCCACAAATGCGAATTGCTTTTGTGGAGATTTTCTTTTATCTCTGTAATGTTACACCCATCAGACCAATTACGACATCGTTTGCAAGAGTCTCGACTTCGAGATAATCAAGTTCTTTTGACATATCAAGAGGCATATCGAGCAATACCGCCGCGCCGCCCTCTACGAGCAAGACTGTTGAGTTGATGTCTCGCGCCAGATGATTGGTTACATAGCCAGTCTTCAGGCAAAGGCGATAGAGTGTTGGGGCATTTCGGTCGAACGCTTTTCCGTCTTCAAAATAAGCCTGGTCGATTGAAGGCCAGTTTGTAGGATTTACCAGATACATTCTCTGCTTTGAGCCATCTTTGTAGACAACGGTTACCACTCCATTTTCGATGCGGCTCTGCATTGGATTGGTACTTCCTGCCATCATCAGATAGGCGTGTTCGGCAAAGCCTGAGAGTTGCACCCGTCCCTTATCAGGATAATTGTCGAAGAGCGTTGTGTACAAAATATTCTTTCCGCTTGATGGCGTGAGCCACTTCCAGCCCTTGTCGGTTACGAACAATCCGTTTTTCGACATTGCGCGCAATCCGCTGTCATCAACGTCGAATTTTCTGTCGGGATGTCGCCAGTCGCCCAAACCACTTATCGGAATCTGAAGCGTTGTGTATGGCGGACGCGGTTTAAGATACTTGTTCTTAAAAATGTCCGTAACATTAGCGTTGAAACAACCCGACATATCAACAGGTTCGAGAGTTGCGACGTTCATCTCGTCGAAAGCCTCGGGCTTGACCATTCGCGTTACCTTCTGTCGGACTTCGACATCAACCGGAATCCACCAGTTTTGATAGCCTTGCTGAGCCTGAATGAAGAACGTGTGATGACCTTCGGGAACATTCTGCTCTATCTCGCCTTTGAAACTGCTTCGAGTCAATCGTTCCGAACCGCCGAAAATCTGTTCCGGGTCGTAGCATCTGAGCCAATCGACGTGCAATTCAGAAGGATTTTTGAGCGTTGCGAACGAGCCGGGACCCTGCAATCCGAGCGAAAGCATATTGGCAAAAAGTTCCTCGCCTTCCTGTCCTCTAAGTTCAACATTACATTTCTTTCCGGGTTTCAGAACAACCTTGAAGACCATGTAAGGCTTCTGAACGCTGTTTGGGTCAACATAGCAGTCTTTCTGAACCTTTCCGTTCACCTTTATCTCGACAGCCGAATACTTCAGCGGCAGACGCCACTCTACGGTATCGACAGCCATTATGTTGTGCATTATTGTGTATCGCTCCACGCTTCCGTCGCGACGATAGTCGAACGTGATGTCGGGAGTCTTGAGGCTTGCAAACTGCCAGTCGGTTGGAATCTGCGGCTTCATGTGCAGGCATCTCTTCAACGCATCAGGCGCAATTCCATATAAGCCCTCGACCACCGTGCGAGCCGTTGTTGCCACAGCATCGCCATAATCGCGCGCAAACTCGCCGCGCGCCTGGTCGAGATAACTGATGTAACCAACGTTTCCCGGGCATCTGCCAAGATACATAATATCTATGATTGCCGACTTGAAGAGTTTGAAGCCCTCGTTTGCTCTGCCCGACTGGAAATAAGCCAGCGCAGCATTCATGCTTTCGGCTGTCATCACGTTGTTTACGCTCCACGCGTAAGGCATCCAATTTGTTGTCGACACATCGGCATAATCTCCGCGATTCACCTCGGCGTCCATCGGAGTGTTGCCAACCGATTGTACAGGAATGTGCGGAATCTCAGAATCGATATATCGTGTTGACTGATAAGACTGGAATGTTGTATTCAGTCCGCAGTCAATAGGCTGATATATGCTCCACAATCCTGCACTTTTGTGCAACATTCGGTGCCCCATCAGGTCTTCGTACTCTGCCCAATGTCCGCAATCCGAAACCCAGAGGCGGTTATGCATTGCACGCTTTATCAGTTCAGCCTCCTGACGGTATGCCGTACCATCCTTTCCGAGCATCTTTGCAAGTTCCGAAGCAAAAAGGAAAGCCTTGTAGTTGTTAGCCGACGAGTATGTAACTGCTCCTCCATTGTAATAAATTCCGGGACTGGAATTCATCGTTGCGTACGAATCGTACAAGCCATCGAAATCGGGGTCGAAATTGCTTTTTTCCCATTTCAGATGGTTTTCTATTACAGGCCACATTTTTTTCGCCATCTCCTTGTCGCCTGTCCATCTGATATGCGAGATCAGACCATCGATAAACGACTCGTTGTTGTTGTATATTCGCATGTCGTCTCTTCGGCGCGGAACGCTACAAATGTATCCGTTGCTATAAATTGGCAATCCCCACTCCATTCGGCTCGAACTCATGCCTCTTTCGGGGTCTTGCGTTGGATGGAAAAGTTTCTGTTTTACATCAACCACCTGACTAGATGCGTAGTTGCTGTAATGAATTCTCGATCGCTCGTGCCAGCCAAGCATATCGCCAACGTAGGCGGTTCTCATGCCCGGATGCTGAATACACCAGTCCATCGGCGTGTGTCGCCAAACCGAACCTGTCCACAAAGCCTCGCCTGCCGCCATCAGCACGCCGCCAAGATTGTTTATGAACACATCGGGAGTCTTTATCTCGAACTGCGAAACGAGTTTGTGCCGTTCCTCCTCGGCTTTTTCATAAGCCAAGACAGCCTCGTTGTCACGCGGAACCACAATCTGATAGTTGCGAAGAAGAAGATATACTTTTCCGCTTTGCAGATATATTTGCTGATGCTGGATTGGAGGCGATTTCAAGTCGGGTTCGAAGACATCGGGCTTCTCTCCGCCCAAATCGCCGTTGTGCTGCAATTCCTTTCCTCGAATCTCGCGAACGTAGGCATACAGAAGGATATCCGATGGTATGTTCTTGAACTCAATCTTCATTACAGCTTCTTCCGACTTGTAATTAGCAATTACATTTATGTCGATTGTTCCGCCGTTCCAGTTTCTGTCCTTCAGATGATACGAACGCTTTCCTGGAGTGAAACGCGACTCGCAGTAGTCAACCGAGTCAAGATACACCACTCCGCCGCTATGCTTGCGCAGATAGAACTGAATGTTTCGCTGTACGTTTTTAGAATATATTGCAAAAACCGGGAAATCTGAAGTCTCAAGTCGCCATGAGTCGTGCGAGCCATACAAAGGACGCGTATATCGGTTTTTACCGTTTATGCTTACAAAGCTTTCTCCGTCGGGAAGGTAGTTCAGTTTTCGCGGTACGCTTGAAAGCCCAACCATTTGTTGAGCATTTACCCCTGCACTTACAAGGAAAGAGCAGGCAAGAAGTATCACTTTCAAAATATTCATCGGAAAATAGCTATCACAAAGCGAGTGCAAAGATAACCATAAAAAATGGAAAAACTACACCAAAAAATCAAATATCCAAACAATAAAGTCTAATAAAACAAAAATTACTACAAAACGCAAAAAGGCTACCTCTATGCGAAGTAGCCTTTGTATTAGCGTATATGTATTCTTGATTAGAATGTATACTTCAAACCAATCTGACCTCTCCAGCGAGAGTAATAGTCAGAGTATGAATGCATGTTGTAGTCGCCGTCGTGCAAGAACTGGAACTGACCGTTCTTAGCATAAGTAACAGGGCTGTAGTATGAAGCACTACCTGCTGCTGAAGAATAGCGTCCCCACTCCTTGTTGAACATGTTACCGATGTTAAGCACATCGAATGTAAGTTCGAACTTGTGAACATACTTGCCTGTGTTGAACTTGAAGCCCTGAGCAAAGTGGAAGTCGAAGTGATGCTCGAACGGATCGTTTGCAGCATAACGCTCAAAGTACTCGCCACGATGCTTGCTCAAATAGTCGTCGCTTGCAAGCCACTGCTTCATGTTTGCCTTCTGCTGCTCCTCAGAATATGCAGAAGTAGCCTTGAAGCTCATCTGATCAATCTGAGCATCAGTTGGGATGAACATCAAGTCGTTGCCATCAGCACCATCGCCGTTGAGGTCGCCATAGTAGTAAACTGAGTATGGAGCACCAGTTGAACCTGTATAGATAAGACCTACAGTTGTGTTCCAATGCTTAGCATATTCCTTGTTGTAGAATGCAGAGATTACAATCTTGTGAGGAATGTTGTATGCGCTGTAGCCAAGCTCTGGCTCGTTAGAATTTCCATGAGTATAGTTGTAACGGAAGTTAGACTGAGCAACAGAGTTTGTACCGCTGTTTACAGACTTAGACTGAGTGTAAGTATAAGCTGCGCTCAAGTCAAGACCGAATGCGAAGCTCTTTGCAGCCTTCAAAGACAAACTGTATGAATAGCCCTGTGAAGTGTTGCCAAGATGGTAGATGTTTGTGATATTTGCAGCCTTAGCACCAGCAAGAGCCTTTGTAGTCTGACGAGCAAACATCGGACGATTGTCGAATGACAATGAAGGATAAGTCTCAGCCACAGTCTTGCCGTTCAAATCGTATGCAAGGTTGCGGTAAACAACATCGTTAAGAGTCTTTGAGTAGATTCCGTCGAATGTCCAGTCGATGCCAGCAGCACGGAAGTCGAAACCGAGGCTGAAACGTGCATTCTGTGAGAAACGGAAGTTCTTGTCGAATACATTGATAAGCTGTGAACCTGATGCCTGCATAACCTCAGCATTAGGTTGCTGGTCATTTGGATCCCATCTAAGAGTCAAGCCATCGATACCAGAATTTGTACTATAACTTTTAAGCTGAATACCAGTGTTAGAGATATTGTTGCTCAACCAAACGAATGGAATACGGCCAGTGAAGACACCAGCACCACCACGAAGAACATACTTGCTTGCATCGTCAAGCTTCCAACGGAAACCAATACGAGGGCTCCACATTGGCGCGCTGCTCATCTTCTGGTTTGTCTTGCAATCCCAACGCTGTCTAATCTGGTCAGTCTCGTACCACTGACGGTCGTAAGCATTTGCAGCCTCAATATCGCCTGAGTTATAAGCCTGAGCAGCCAAATTGCTGTAGTTTTCAGCAATTTTGCCGTACTTGTCGTACATTGACTTTGCATAGTTGTTGAATATTGGGTTCTCTGTTGGAGTGTCGAAGCACAATGGAACGTCAGCACGCAATCCGTAAGTAAGCTGGAAGTTGTCTGTTACATCCCACTTGTCCTGAACATAGAAGCCAAGCTGACCTGCACCAAATTCAGCAGCCCAGCGAGGGTCGCCAGTTAGCTCCTCGTTTGCACAAGTATAGTAGTACTGCTTCAACTTAGTGTAGTCGCCATTAGCAAATCCGTAGAAATCCTCTGGACTGTTGAAGTAGTAGCATCCGTAGTAATTCTGAATAAACAGGTTCTTGAAATTGTAGAACTCGTTGTGAGTACCGAAGGTGAATGTGTGATTTCCCTTGTAAAGTGTAAAGTTATCGGTGAATGTGTAAGTATCCTGATCGAGCGCGTTAGCTGCTGATGAATACTCAGTACCAGTTGTGAAAGTTCCGTTTCCAACGCCCGAAATCTGAATCATCGGAGCGGCAGCGATTGGATCGCGGTGGTCGCGAACGCGAACGTATGACACACGCAACTCATTTGCTACGCTCTGGCTAAAGCGGCTCTGCAACTCGGCAGTAAACGTATTTGTGTTTGAAACGAAGTCGTACTGCTGGTCGGCAGCCTTAAATGTAGAAGCGTTGCTACCGCCGTTAAGCTGCTTTGCATCGTTCAAGCGCCAGCTAACCATAGCCTTGTGCTTGTCGTTGATGTTCCAGTCGAGCTTCAAGCCTGCCTTTGTTGACTTCTGATAGATATCAGGATTTGCAAGCGATGGAGTATAGTTAAAGCCCTTCTGATTTGCGTTTTTTGTAATGAAACTCATAATCTCGTCAACAACAGCCCATCCGTCTTTTCCGTTTGTTCCAGATGGAGTAAGCTTAGATGCGCTTGAACGGTATCCGTACTTATTAGGATAAGTCTTGTTAGCCTTCTCGAAATTTGCAAAGAAGAACAACTTGTCCTTGATTATCGGACCGCCGATTGTAGCACCAAAGTGATACTCGTTCTGTTTCTCGTACTTCTCACTGTTCTTTCCACTCATCATCTTATATGTTTTACCGATGAGTTTTTGGTTGTTCCAGTCGCCGTAGAGAGAGCCGTGGAACTCGTTTGTACCTGACTTAGTGATAGCGTTGATAGAACCTCCGGTGAAACCAGACTGACGAACATCGAACGGAGCAACATTAACCTGAATCTGGTCGATCGTCTCAAGTGAGATAGGCTGAGAACCTGCCTGACCACCGTTCTGACCGTTTGATGTAAGACCGAACACATCGTTGTTCATTGCACCATCAACCTGGAAACTGTTGTAACGGTTGCTTGCGCCAGCAAAAGTCATGGCACCGCTCTGGCTCACGTTAATCTGAGGATTCAGACGTGTGATGTCGGCAATACTGTGGCTGATAGAAGGCATGTTCTGAATCTGCTTTGCGTTGATGCTCATTGCAGCACCAGTCTTGTTAGCATCGAGTCCAGAACGACCAACAACAACAATCTCGTTAAGCTCCTTAGAGTCTTCCTTCAGGTTGACCTTCAGAGTCAAAGCCTCTCCCAACTGCAAGTAGAGTTCGTTGTACACCTTGGTTTCGTAACCAACATACGAAATCTCCACCTTGTATGGACCACCGGCACGCATACCCTGAATGTCGAAACGACCGTTCAGGTTGGTTGTCGTACCATAGTGTGTTCCAGAAGGAACGTGTACAGCCTGAATGGTTGCGCCAATAACAGCCTCTCCTTCAGTTGTAACTTTTCCGGTAATGCCCGAAGTTGTAACCTGTGCCACCGCACTTACAACGCAAAAAAGCATTACGCCCAAAAACGACAGAAATCTTTTCATTTTTACCTTAATTTGTTTACGTTACTTTTATAGTATCTTTATTCGCTACAAAGATATTACATATATACATATCAAACAAAAAAGCGTTGGATTTTTTTTCGAATCCAACGCCTTTTTATACGTATTACATTCCGTTCCAATCGCTCAATGTATATGCCTTCTCCACAAAATTCTCAATCCAATCGGGAACGTTGCAGAAGAAATCGATGCCAGTACGCTCCTCGAGTTCGTCGACAGAACATACCGAACTGCGACGCAACTCCTTCAGAAACGAACTGCTTGTGTTGGCATAGTCCTTGTGCTCCATCCAGAAGCCGATAGCCTTTGCCGTGCCGTCTGCCGATAGCGACAAAACCGCTATGTAGTAATACTTTGGTACAACCATGTCGATGCGGTTTCCGTTTGTGGTGCGAAGCGATACCGAGCCATTGATGCGGTCGTCGATAGTGCCTCCCTTAACTACATAGAGCGTGTCGCCGGCACTACAACTGCGTCCCCAGTCGCGAACGCGGTCTTCAATCTCGCCCCAATATTCGCTGTTGAAGTTGCCGTTCATAGGCGACATATTGGTCATGTAGAACGTCTGGACGTTTGCCTCGCGCGAGTAGAGTCGCTCTGCCGAGCCAACAAGATGGCCGCGGTTGTATCCCTTGAAAGTCTGAATATCAATCTGATACTGCGGCTGGCTGTTATAATAAGGGTCTGCGCCCCACTCGTCTGAACGACCAACTTTCTGCTTGTTGAGATAGTTGTCGTAGCGATATGCCACCCACTGCGAATGGTTGGCAGACTTGTTCCACTCAAGAGCGTAGTTCAGCTCGCCGTCGCCCGTGTAATGAGTTATGTAGTCGTTGCCATTGTTGAGTGCCGGAATCTCCCATCTGCGGGCAGAAGGGTCGGCACTCTTGTTGGCATTTACATTAACATCTGACTTCTCGATGCTCGTCTTCCTCACATCGTCATCATCTCCACACGACACCATCGCCACAGCAAGGAATGCGAGCGGGAGGAGCAGATATTTAGCTTTCATAACTTATCTTTTCTGTTTTTGAGATTATCTTTTCTTTGCAGATGCTGCCTTAACAGCGTAGAGGCTTGCATCGTCGATAAGAACGCTCTTACCCGGCTTCTTTGAGTTCATTACAACAAGGCAGAGCTTTGTCTCAGTTTCGAGAGTGAAGGTATTGCTTACCTCCTTCCACTCGTCAGAAGAATCCACATAGATGTTTGGGTAAACGTAATTTACCTTATTTTCTGCATCTACAGTTGCATAGCCAAGCTCGATAGAAGCGTTAACGCCAGCCTCAGCCGACTTGTAGAATACTGAGAACTTATATGTTCCTGCAGCAAGAGTCATCTCGGCAGATGCAAGACGCTTGTTTGCTGTTGCACCCTCTACCAAGACTGAGTAATTGCCCGACTTAGCTGTTGTGTTCTGAGACAGAGTTGCATTGCTTGCTGTTGATGCGCTCTTCCAGCCTGTTGGAAGTCCGTCAGCCCAAGTTTCGAAACCGCCGTTTGAAAGCAGATTCTCGCCTACAGGGTCTGGAGTTGGAGTTGGGTCTGGAGTTGGCTCAACTGTTCCGCCGTTAAGAGAAACAATCTTGCTGCCCTGAGCGAACTCTGGAGTCTCCTTGTAGAGAGTAAGCTTACCAAGAACTACTACCTTGTCGCCAACCTTAATCTCGTCATCAGCCTTAAACTTCTCGCCGTTTACGCTGTAACCGCGATAAACCTCGAGCTGAGTTGGAGTCTTGCCATCGTCAGAGATGTAGTAAGTTGAGTTTCCGTAGCTACCAGTATCAATATTATCAATCTGAGAGATGATACCAGAAACATAAACCTCGTCTGTAGTATAAGTGCCAGCCTTGATTATTGCAAGAGCCTTAGCCACGTTGTAAGGGCTTGCAAGTGTACCCTCACCGGTTGGCTCAACAGTTGGAGTTGGGTCTGGCGTTGGAGTTGGCTCGTCGGCAACAGGAACACCAGCCTTTACAAGGAAGTTCTCGAGTTCCCAAGTTGAACATTCAGCCTGCTTTTCGCCACTCTTGTAAACGAATGCAAAGACAACTCTCTCCTTGTTTACCAAACCTTCAGGAAGAGCGATTTCCTTTGTCTTGAAAGTCCAGTCGCTTGCCTGCTCCGGAGTAAAGCCGAGGTCTGTCCAAGTAGCCTTGGTTACATCGCCAGCATAGTCGGTACTTGCAAGAATTCTGTGATTAGCCTTCAAGTCAGCCTCTTCTTTTGAACCGTAGCGTACAACATAGTCTACGCTAAGATAAGCGGCATTCTCGGTTGTAGTTGTGTTAATGGCAGGAGAAACAAGCCAAGCCTCGGTTGCTGTGTACGACTTGTCGTCGGCATTGTAGCCCGAAGCCTTTGCATATGTTGAGCCCAGCGACCACGCAATACCATTTACCGTAATGGTATTGAAGTTATTCTGCAACGAAGCGTTTTTGTAAGGCATCGTATAAGCAGCGGTTGGGTCGAAGTTCAACTCGTATGGCGCTGGAACATCGCTGCACGAAGCAACAGTAGCAGCCAAGCCAACCATTGTAAGTATTTTTGAATAAAGTTTCATAAATCTTCAGTTTAATGTTATTTTATTTTCTCTATATCGTCTTCAGAAATAAGCTGGAACTGCCAACTGCTGTTGTAGCGCGAAAGGATTCCCTGCATATTGAGCCATCCTTCGGGCAGCAGATTGTTGGCAAATGTCGCACTCGAACTTGTATAGAGCAGAATCTTTGTACTCTTGTCGCTGAACAAGATGTTGTTCTCGACCGAATATGTTGTTGCGCTTTCCTTGTGCGCATACATCGTGAATCCGTCAGCCTCCTTAATCTTAACGGTTTTCAGACTAACGAGCATTGGCGAGAGTTTTGAAAGGTCGCCATTCTTCACGTCATCGGCTGTAAGTTCGCGAGCCTTTACGTTTTTGGCATCAGCCTTGCCCACCTTCTGGATGTGCTTTGTCATTGACGGCAGGCACATTGGTCCGATGCGCTGGGTAGGTGTTGCGCTGGCGGTGATGTATGGCTCGCCAATCTTTGGGCATTGGCCATATCCGCCGATGTAAAGACCTTTCAGGCTGATGCGGACAACCTGTCCCACCGGGAAGATGGTGTAGAGGTTGCTGACACCCTTTATTCCGATGTTTATTCCCGGAACGTCAACATTAACAGTTCCGTCCTCGTTCATCTCCTGAATAACCATAACCTGATAGAGGTTTCCGGTGATGTCGCTACTTGTAACGATGCCCTCGATAACCAAGTCCTCGTTAATCGGGGTATGACCCGAGTTGGATATTATGCTGCTGTACTTGCTGCGCACCTTGCTGATGGTGGTGTTCGGAGTGCCCACGTTTTCTGCCGTAAACTTGTCGACAGAAACAGGCTCATCTTCGAAATCGTTCATACAAGCCGTACTTAGCAAACCTGCAAGCAATATTAAAAAATATTTCTTCATACTCAAAAAAGATTAAAAACGAAGACCAAGGTTAAGAAATGCGTTCAACGAATTTGCATACCAGCAGTATGGGTTCTTCGAGAACACAAATGTGCTCTTGTTTGCACGGTTCTGCTCGTATCCGCCAGTCTTCAGGTTAGTGTTGTTCAGCAGATTGTTTACCTGCAAGTTTACGCTAAGACGCTTTCCGTGAGGCAAACGGAACTGATGGCCTACAGAGGCATCGAGCATGAATCCGCCCTTGCACTTAGTCTGGGCATCGGTATAGCTTGCCAGAAGCTCGCCTGTCTCGGCATCATATACATTCTGTCCCTCCTTCTTTGCCACGTCGAAGGCATCGGTAAGCTGACCAGTATTTGTGTTTACAGATGTAGATGCGTTCAAATCGCTCATCTTTACAGTCTGATAGCCGATGTTATCCATTACGCTACCGATGCGGTTATAGACAGAAGCATCGATATAAACGCGGTCGTAATAGTTGAGGTTAGCACTCAAGTACCAGCCCTTGATGTTGTAGTCGAGTCCTACGCTGAGAGCGGTGAGCGGAGTGCTTCCGACATGAAGCCCGTCCATGAACACGCGCATCTGCTGGTTCTCGCCAGTTACAGGATTCTTCCAAGTGTTCAGGTTAGCGTATGTCTCGCCGTCCGAACCTTCGTATGCCAGACTTGCCTCTGGGTTGTTGGCATACTTAGCCTCGCTTACTGTTCCCAACAGCTTCAGGGTAAGATTGCTCATCAGTTTAACGTCGATGGCAGCCTCAACGCCGTAGAACTGCTTCTTCAGGCCAGTCATGCTGAGGTATGTAAGATAGCCGGCATCATCGTTGTAGAACGAAATCTGCTGAGTAAGGTTGCTCATCTCGGTATAGTAGCCGCTAACCTTACCGCTGAATGCTCCGATATGGAACATATATCCAGCTTCTGCGCTGTAGTCGAGTTCGGTACGCAGGTTGTTCACGAAGTTGTTCTGAACGCGCGGAGCAACAAAGGCGTTGTATGCAAGCGGAGCACGGCTCTCGACGCTTCCTCCGGCATAAACTGTTCCTGTCGGAATCTTATAAGCAAAACGTGCCTTTCCGCCGCCGCTAAGGAAATCGGCTGTGCCGCTGCTTCCCTTTGAGTATTCGAGAGCACGGCCGTTGCGCATTTTTCCGAAGCGTTCAATCCATGTGCCCTCGATGTTTCCGCCAAACAACGCGCTGAAGTCGCCAACAACGAACGAATACTGTCCCCAGCCGCGAGCCTTTGTTACGTTGATGTCGTAGTCGTAGCCAAATCGGCTGCCCTCTCTAACCACGCGGTTAGGGCGGTCAGCATCGTTCTGAATCTCTTTCGAGTCGCTTGCGTACTTAGACAATGAGTAACTGTCAACATCAATAAGTCGGTCGGCACCCAGAAGGTCGGCAAGCGTCTTGTAATGCATACCGTGGGTGTGCGAAAGATGTGCGCCCAAGGCGTAGCGTCCGAAGTTGTTCTTCAGAGTTCCGTCGATTACAGATGAAAGGTTGAAGGCCAACTGGTCGTTATGACGTTTTTCGAGATAGTAGAGTGCGCTCTTGCCTACTCCGTTGTTAGCCTGATTCTGGGCATACATCATGTCCCAGTTCATCTGACGGTCGGCCTTTGCGCCAGTCCAGCGGTCGTATAGCAGATTATACTGCTCAAGGATTCCCGGATTGTCGCCGAGGAATGTACCGTTGTTGAAGTTCTCGCGGTCGTACACGTTGAACACGCTGCTTGGCATGTTCTTGTAGTAGTCGGGACGAGGATTGTATGCGTTGTTGTAACTAACCGCCGTACTTGCATACTGCACATAACTGAATGCTGCGGTTGTTACGAGTTTTGTCTTGTTGCTTATATAATAGTCCCAAGTGAGCAGAGCCGATGGCGAATACTCGGTTACTACGCGCGAGTTGCGCTTCTTGCCGTTATAGTATCCCCAATATGGGTTGTAATAATGGCTGTTGGCAAGCCAGTAAGCCTCTTCGGTTGATGCTCCCTGCTGTCCGCGCTCGGTTGGCGCGCCCCATGTGTTGAACGAGACGTGGTGCTTGTCGTTGATGTACTTCTCAACACCGAACATATAACTGAACGAGTTGTAGAACGTACCTTCTATCGCACCCTCGTTTGCCCATCGGTATGCAGCCGAGAACATGTAAGCCCATCCGTCGCTCTTCACGCCCGAAGCGTATGTGTAGTTGCCGCGCAGAATGTAGTTTCTGTTTGTAGCAGCAAGGCCGAACTTGTGTCCAGCCGCATACTGTCCGGCACGAAGGTTTACGTTAGTACCGCCTCCGAAACTCAGGAAGCCGTAGTTGTTCACGTCAAGGAACGCCGAGCCCTCGCTGTTGCGTGTGGCATCGTTCAGACCGCCTGTCATTCCCGAGAAACTGAATCGTCCGCTCTCTACGTTGTTCAGCTTCACGCCATTGAAGTAGTTGTCGGAATACTGGCTGTCGTAGGCTCTATACTTAAATCGCATAGGGCTGAACAGATAGCCAACATTCTGCAAGTACAAGTCTTTGGTTCCTGTAACAAGCGAGATGGACTTTGCCGCGTCGTCATCATCGCTGAGTTGGTCCTCGGAGAAGATGAACGAAGCATTGTCGATGCGGTAGATGCCAAGAGAGTCGGTTTCTTTCGTCTGCTGCGCAAGGACGAGTGTTGCCGAACCAAACAGCATTGCCACCAATACCATCTTTTTGTTCATTTTTATTACTGTATTAGTTATTAATTTACAAATTCTTTGTAATATTCGCCTAACCAAAACAGATACGCCAATCTAACAACGTGTGTCTTACTTGAAAAACTCCGACTATTAGATTAGCGTACCAGATTCTGATAATACGATATTGTGTGTGTTACTTAACCTCCTTTATCAGGAAGATGCGGGTTGGCAGATGGTCGCTGTATCCATTCAGCCAGATGCCGCTTCCGTGAGTACGCTTTGGATATCCCTTGAACTTGCCCTCGTGCTCAAAGAGATAGTCGCGACTGAAGATTTCGGCCTTGTAGAACTTGAGGGTTGAACGGTCTGTGCCCAGAAGGTTTCCGGTAAAGATAATCTGGTCGAACAAGTTCCACTGGTCGCGGAACTTGAGCGTTCCGTTTCCGCCCGCCAGAATGTCCCACCAAGGATTGTAGAGGTCGGCGGCAACCTTGCAATGCTCAGGCTTGCGCTTTGCACCCAGAGCCTCTTTTATGCTTACGTTCATAGGGTCGTCGTTGAGGTCACCCATAATAATCACTTTCACATCAGGATTCTCGACAAGGAGCGAGTCTTTTATACGCTTTACCTGACGGCCTGCAATCTCGCGGCGGTCGCTCTTCGCGCCTCTCGAAGGCCAGTGGTTCACGATTACGGCAACGTCCTCGCCGGCAATCTCGCCACGGCACACCAAGAATCCGCGGGTACGGTGAACGGTGTCGCCATCCTCGTATATAAAAGGAACAAGTTTGTGGCTCTTGTACTTGAACAGTTGTGGGTTGTAGAAGGCTGCACAGTCAACGCCGCGCTTGTCCTCTCCTTCTTCGTGTATTATTTCATAGCCGAAAGGCTTCAGTTGCTCTTGATTGCGCAGATCCTCGAGCACACGGCGGTTCTCAACCTCAGACAATCCGATGAAGGCAGGACCTGCCGGAGCCATTTTGTCCTTGAAGTCGGCAAGTACCGTAGCCATGTTCTTCAGTTTGTTCTTGTACTTCAGTCCGGTCCAATGATAGCCACCATTTGGCAAAAACTCATAGTCGTTTTTATGAGCGTCGTGGATTGTATCGAACAAGTTCTCCTGATTGTAAAATGCCACGCAATACACGGCATACTTTTTCCCCGAATTCTGCGCCAAAGCACTAATTGGCAACACCAACTGCAACACAACAAGTGTACAGATTAGAAATACTTTCTTCATTCTTACGATTATATTATATCGGCAAAATTATAAAAATAATCGTTTTGACACATTTATTTAGAATAAAAAATGTATTTATATTTCGTCTACAAACATATTTTTATAACTTTGCGTCTTATTACACCGAATCGAAACGTAATTATAACATGAAAATAAGACTTATTATCCTGAGTTTTCTCCAGTTTGCAATCTGGGGAGCGTACCTCACATCAATGGGAGGTTATCTGGCAAGTGTCGGAATCGGCGCAAACATAGGCTGGTTTTACTCGGCACAGGGTTTTGTATCAATATTTATGCCGGCTATCATCGGTATTGCTGCCGACAGATGGGTTCAGGCACAGAAGATGCTTAGTTTCTGCCACATTGTTGCGGCATTATGTATGCTCACCGTTGGTTATCTGGGCATGACCTACGGCGAGAACGTAACCTTCGGGCAACTCTTCCCTGTCTATACGGTTGGAATTGCATTCTACATGCCTACCCTCGCCCTGAGCAACTCTGTTTCGTACAACGCGCTCGAAAAGTCGGGGCTCGACACGGTTGCCGATTTTCCGAGTATCCGAATCTTTGGAACCATCGGCTTCATCGTTTCCATGTGGATTGTCGATTTCACTCACCTTGCAACATCATACTGGCAGTTTTTCATAAGTGCGGCTTGGGGATTGCTGATGGCGGTCTACTCACTCACCATGCCTAAATGCCCAACAAAGCCTGCCGGCGAGAACAAGAGTCTGAAGGAGGCTCTCGGACTGGATGCTTTCTTCCTGTTCAAGCAGCCACGCATGGCTATGTTCTTCATCTTCTCTATGCTGCTGGGCGTTTGCCTGCAGATTACCAACGGATACGCATCGCCGTTCATTCAGAGTTTTGCAGCCGACGCCAACTATGCCGGATGCTACTTTGTTGAACATGCCAACCTGCTTATCTCGCTTTCGCAGATGAGCGAGACGTTCTGCATCCTGCTCATTCCGTTCTTCATGAAGCGTTACGGCATCAAGACTATCATGCTCATTGCCATGCTTGCATGGGTTTGCCGCTTCGGCTTCTTTGCCGTCGGAAATCCTTCTATGTCGGGCGTTGGATTACTCATCATCTCTATGATTGTCTACGGCGTGGCATTCGACTTCTTCAACATCAGCGGCTCGTTGTTTGTCGATCGCGAGACGGCTCACGACATCCGTTCAAGTGCTCAAGGCTTGTTCATGCTCATGACAAACGGTCTGGGTGCAGGTCTTGGAATGATTGCCGCGCAGTTGGTTGTTAATAGTTACACAACAAACGAGGGCAACTATCAGGTTGGCGAATGGTCTACCGTATGGTTCATCTTTGCTGCATACGCACTTGCCGTAAGCGTTTTGTTCGCACTTCTGTTCAAAGACAGCAAGGAGAGCAAATAAGACATCAGTTTTTTACAGATATAGGGCTTCGCTATTTTTTTCGGATAGCGAGGCCTTTTTTGTGCTTTAGAGAGAATTTTGAGAATCCTCAAAGCAGTTAAGGACTCATACAGGATAATTACAATAAGAAATATCCTTTTAGTAAATACAAAATAGTGGGAAGGTACGTCCAAGGTACGTCCAAGGTACGTCCAAGGTACGTCCAAGGTACGTCCAAGGTACGTCCAAGGTACGTCCAAGGTA